>JBKQQQ010000458.1:0-3655 GCA_052144275.1 Streptosporangiaceae bacterium | reverse complement strand
TACAACGCATCGATGCTGACGCCGGACTCGCTGCTGAGCAGCGACGTCGCCCACCTGCACCAGGCCTACGACGTCGATGTCGTCGGGGCCATCGTGGCCACGCAGGTCGCTGCCCCGGCGATGCGGGCCGCCGGAGGCGGGACCATCCTGTTCACCGGCGGCGGCTGGGCTGACCACCCGGGCCCGGCCTGGGGCACCGTCTCGCTCGGCAAGGCCGCGTTGCGGCCGGCGGCGACCATGCTCGGTGCCGACCTGGCGGGCGACGGCATACGCGTCGCCAGCATCACCATCGCCGGGCAGATCCAACCGGGCACACCGTTCAGTCCGGACCAGATTGCAGAGAAGTACTGGTCGGTCGTGCAATCAGACGGCACCTGGCAAAGCGAATTCCGCTTCGACGGAACATGAACCGCCAGCCTTGCCACACTATCTGGCCAGGTGGACCGCCGTGAGCGATCCTGGCCAGATGGCTGGCCGCGCCCACTACAGGCCCCAGTTCAGCCTGCGCGGGGAACTCGGCCATTTCGCTCTCCTTCGTCTCGACTAGCCATTTCGAAGGATCGCGAGGTGGCCGCCTCACCTCACGGCGACACCAGCGGACTCCGGCAAAGCAGTCATAGAGACCGCACGGCCGCTCCGCGGGCGGCCCGGCATGGGTCAGCTCCGCCGCTAGCGAGCATTTATGTCAAGCTGCGGGACGCCGCGACCTGCGGTGATCCCTAACTGATGTTGAATCTAACTAGACCTGGCCTTACTCGCCCTCAGCGGGCCCGGTGCCGGTAGATCGAGGCGCGGCTGACGCCGAGGGCACTGGCGATCTTGGCGGGGCTCTCGCCGCGGGCCCGGCGCGGCCTGGCCGCCGCCAGCTTGTCCGCGTCCATCACGGTCGGACGCCCGCCGGTGCGGCCCTGAGCCTTCGCCGCGGCCAGGCCGGCCATGGTGCGCTCGTGGATGATGTCCCGCTCCAGCCCGGCGAACGCGGCCATCATCGTGAAGAAGAACTTGCCCTCGCCGGCTGGTGAGTAGCTGCCCGACAGCTCGCCGGTCAGGATCCGGGCGCCGATGCCGCACGTGGAGGTCATCGGCGATCGTGAGCACCTCCTTGACGGAGCGGCCGAGCCGGTCCAGCTTCCAGACGACGATCGCGTCACCGCGGCGCAGGTAGTCGAGCGCCGCAGCCAGGCCGGGGCGCTCCCTGGCGGCCTTGCGGGTGCTGACCTTCTCGACGTAGACCCGGCGCACCTGGCGAGGGCTAGCGCGTCCTGCTGGAGCTGGGCGTCCTGGGCGTCGGTGCTGCTCTCCTGGGCCGGTGGGCAGAGTCCTTCCGGGAGCGCGCCGCCATCGATCCGCACTGCCGGTCCCGTTGCTCGACAGTTGCTAGCGCCGTTCCGCGCCGCACCAGCCGGGCACCCGGGGCGTCAGCTCCCCGGCTGGCCCTCGCCGGGCCGACGGGGCCAGCCCTGCCCGGCAGAACGTGATCTCCCAGATTCCTCCCAACACGGGAACAGCTCCCATCCGCAGCGTAGGATGAGAGCTGTCCAGTGAGCTTCTGACCTGGCCTCGCAGGTTAATTCCTGTGGAGCCCCGTTACGGAATCGAACCGTAGACCTTCTCCTTACCATGGACAGCCAGGCGTCCTGCTAGCCAGCAAAGACCTGACACGATACTGATCCTCACCAGGTGGTTCTTGTCCTGAATAGTCTGGGGGTGCCTGGGCGAGGCTGGCCGTCGTCACCACTGATTGTCCCCACCTCCGGATATCCTGTCACCATGACGACCCGGCGCAGGCGCGGCGAAGACGGCATCTCCTTCGAACACCGCGGCCCCTGCCGCGACCCGCAACGCCACCGGCACTGCCCGGGCCTGTGGCGCGGCGAGATCACCCTCGGCTACACCGGCGACGGCAAGCGCACCCGCCGCAAGGTCAGCGGCACCACCAAGGCCGCCGTCGTGGACAAACTCCGCGACCTGCACCACCAGCTCGACCAGGGCATCACCCCGAAGGCCGGCTACGCCCACTACACCGTCCGGCAGGCCGCCCAGGACTGGCTCGCCCACGGGCTCGACGGCCGCTCCCCCAAAGAACCAGAACGTCCTGCAGCCGATCCTGAACGTCATCGGCGCCCGCAAGCTCCGCGAGCTGACCGCGGCCGACGTCCGGCAGGCGCTGGCCGAGATGGCGGCCGGGTACTCCACCGCGGCAGTGACCATGGGACACCTCGCGCTCAAGCGCGCCATCCGGCACGCCGAAGCCGGCGACCTGGTCAGCCGCAACGTCGCCACCCTGACCGACACCCCCAAAGGCCAGCAAGGCCGGCCCTCCAAATCCCTCACCCTGGACCAGGCCGCCGCCGTCATCACCGCCGCCCGCACTCTCCCCGTGATGGAACTGCGGCCCGGCCTCAAAGACGTCCGCCGCCCGGCCGCGCTGATGCACGCCTACATCGTCCTGAGCCTGCTGACCGGGCTCCGCACCGAAGAGGCCCGGGCCCTGCGCTGGGCCCACGTCGACCTGGACGGCGACCCGGCCGCCCACCCGCCCGTCCCGCCGCACGTGGCCATATGGCGATCGGTCCGCGCGCACGGCGAGACCAAGACCAAACGGTCCCGCCGCAACCTCGGCCTCCCCCAGTTGGCGGTCCAGGCGTTGCGTGCCCTGCGGGAAACCCAGGCCAGTGAGCGGCTCGCAGCCGGGGAAGACTGGCAGGACACCGGCCTGGTGTTCACCACCCACCGCGGCGCCGCCCTGGACGCGGGAAACGTCCGCAAGATGTTCAAACGCGTCTGCACCGAGGCCGACATCGGGGACGGCTGGACACCGCGCGAGCTGCGGACCTCATTCGTCAGCCTGCTGAGCCACCGCGGCGTCAGCATCGAGGAAATCGCCCGCCTCGCCGGACACGCCTCCACCCGCACCACCGAGATCGTCTACCGCCGCGAACTACGACCGGTCATCACCACAGGCGCCGAGATCATGGACGAGCTCTTCACAGCAACCTAACCCCCACGCCAGCACCGGCAGCCGCCGAGGACCCGCACAAGCCAGCCGCAGACCACTGGTCACCTGACCGGAACCCACTAGCCCGGCCCGGCAGGCGATGACCATCCAGCCGATCCGACAGGCCATCACGCAACGTGATCACTCATCCGCCGCCACCAGTTCAGATCGAGTGATACACGGGTGATCATCTCCGCATATCAGGCCGAGTATGAGCGGCGGGCAATGGTGGCCGCTGCGCGGACTAGCGGCAGGCAGAGCAGCCAGTTCTGAGCGCCAGCGCCCGGCCGAGATTGCTCCTTATCTAACCTCTTAGGAGGTCGGGCAGGCTGGCGGCCGGATCGCGCGGCGTCTTGGACCTTGGGCCCTGGCCGGGGCACGGGGGTAAGACGCGTGGTGGGCCGCAGAGGAACGACATGCTGGTACTTTGTCGCCTACGCCACCACGCACAGCTGGATGCAGGCACCGCAGGCGCACAGCGGCCACGCTGGAAACGGCGGGAGAGGCGGACCGTGAGCGAATCGGGTCAAGGCGCTCTGGCCGCAGATCTGTGGCCGGCCGCTGGCGATCGCCCGGCGGCGGGCAGCGAAGCTTACCGGGAATCCGCTAGCTCGCGGGAGAAGGCAGGGAGGAACAGGAATGCTCGTCACCACCACC
>JBKQQQ010000457.1:0-19551 GCA_052144275.1 Streptosporangiaceae bacterium | reverse complement strand
GTGATCTCCCCGAGCTCGGGCATGGCGGGATCGCTGAGGGCCAGCAGCCCGGCGATGATGAGCAACGCCCCGGCGAGTCCCGCGGCCGAGATTGCCCGGAGAATCGCCCAGGGTGCTCGCCGCCGCGGATCGCCGGTTTCCTCGCCCAGGGTGTCGGCGGTGTCAAACCCGTAGAGCACGTACGAGGGCATCACCGCCGCGGCGAACAACGCAGAGGGCCAGGCGGCGGAGCCGGAACCGGAACGGCCCGGGGTCTGGATTTGAAACAGGACAGAGGGCCCGCGCCGGGCCCGCGCCAGCAGCAGGATGATGAGCACCGCCACCCCGAGTAGCTCCGCGAACACCCCGACGTTGTTGATCCGCGCCAGCAGCCGCACGCCGGCCGCGTTGATCGCCGTGGTCAAACCGATCAGTACGCAGCCCAGGAACACGGCGTTCCTCGCCCGGTCGACGGGGTTCGCTCCGTCGCCGATGAGCTGGAACACCGGAGCGATCTGAGGCAAGGTGGCCTGGAGCGCCAGGGCCACCGCGGCCAGAGATAGGAGCGAGCTTGCCAGGTAGACAAAGCCGGCCATCCAGCCCAGGGCGGGCGTACCGATCCGTCGCGACCACTGGTAGACGCCTCCCGAGAGTGGGTAGTGCGCCGCCAGCTCGGCAAAGCCCAGGCCCACCGTGAGCTGACCGAGGAAAACCACCGGCCAGGTCCAGAAAAACGCGGGGCCGGCCGCGGCAAAGCCCAGGGAGAACATCTGGAAGACGCCGGTGAGAATCGAAATGTAGGAGAAGCCGGCCGCGAACGACGAGAAGCTCCCCAGCGACCGGTCGAGCTCTTGCCGGTAGCCGAAGCCCGCCAGGTCCCGGATGTCGTCAATCTTCGTCCGCGACACCGCCGCCCCTCGTACACTCGATCCGATCCCGCCGCACTCTGCCGATCAACCGCGCCTGGTGCCCAGATAGATGCCCCATTTCATGTCGCCGGCCGCGCAGAACCGTTCCTTCATGGCCCAGCGCTCCACCAGGTAGTTCAGGTCCTCTGCCGAGAAGCCAGAGAGGAAATCGGCCCGGTGATCGACCAGCCGCTTCGATTCACGACGCACAATATCAACAAACGTGTCGGTAGCGTCGTCCACGATCACGTCCTTGAAGCCGGCGGCGCGAAGGGACTGGCCGTACTGCTCGGGCTCGACGACATGGTAGCCCGTCTTGACGATGTAGTCCTCGAACGCCGGCGAGGCGGGCGTCTTGCCCCGGGCGTAGTCGGTGATCACGATCCGCCCCCCATCCGCCAGCAGGCCGTGAAGCCGGGAGAAGAGACGGGCCTTGTCGGGGATGTGCATGAGAGCGTCCCGGCTCCAGATGATGTCGAACCTGTCCGAAAACGGTGTCTCGAGGACATCGCCAAGGACGAAGTTCACCTCGTCCCAGAGCCCCAGTCGCCCGGCGTGTTCCAGCGCGATGGCCACCATCTCCTCGGCGAGGTCAATCCCGGTGACCCTGGCCCCGAACGCCCGGGCGAGATGGAACGCCGCTCCGCCGATGCCGCTGCCGACGTCGAGGACCCGGACGCCGGGATGGAGCGAGCCGGCCAGCCGCCGGCAGAGATCCTCGGTGGTTTCCTGCCCCCCCGTGCTGATGTAGTGCTCACCAAAGATTTTCTCGTACCTCAGAATCGAGGTGCGACTGTATTGTCCCTTGTTGTCGAACTTGGGTCTCGGAGCGGGCGCCGCTTGTGGCTGTGACATTGCAGGTCCATCAGCTAAGGAAACGACCGCGGCTTCCTCGCGATCACGCGACTGGCCTCGGTCGTGCGTTGGGAGGACCGCATCACGCGGTTGGGAATTCAACATTTTGCGAGAACGTCGCAAGGGTTGTAAAGAGCGAATCGACGAGGCCGCACTTTTGTTCCCGCCCGGCGACGAGGCTGCGCCCTGAGCTGAGCCTGGAGAGGAATGGCGGAGTCGAGAGCAATTCGCGACCGCTTTCGGCCCCACTGTTCCGTTTCCGTTTCCGTTTCGGGTTCGGGTTCGGGTTCGGGACACACGCCTTGGCGGTCTGTTCGCCGGTCAATCCGGCCTTCTCAGTGGCCGGGGGAACACATCCAGCGCGGAGAGCCGTTCCCAGAGAGCAAGGCGCTGCTCGGCCGTTAAGTTTCGGAGTGGTGGACGAACGGGCCCGCAATCGACGCCGAGCATCGCCATGACGTTCTTGGACGCTGCCAGGAAGCCGAATTCGCCGAGGGTCTTGATGAGATCGATCGACTTTCCCTGCTCGGCGCGGGCGATGTCCAGATCGCGCTTGCCGAAGGCCTGCATCAGCCTCTGATAGACGGGAGCCGCAAAGTTATAGGTGCTGCCGACGGCGCCGCGGATGCCCAGACAGAGGCCTGCCAGGAGACACTCATCCGAGCCGAGGAGGACATCAAAGGCTCCGTGGTCCAGCCGCACGCACTCCTGAAGCTCGAGGAGGTCGTCGTTGGAGTATTTGAGGCCACGAAGAGTCGGAATCTGGAACCTTGCTTGGTAGAGGAACTCGGACATCTTGAGCCGGACGCCCGTCATTCCCGGGATGTCATAAAAGTAGAACGGAAGCGGCTCCGCCTCGGCCGCGATCGGGGCGCAGAAATCGATAAGGTCCTGAATCGTTGCGGGTTTGAAGTAGCTGGGCGACATGACGGCTACCGCCGCGGCCCCGGTCTGGCGCGCATGTGCGGCAAGGGAGATTGCTTCGGGGAGGCAATTGTGGCCGACATGAACGGCGACGCGCATCGAGGCGCCTGAGGCCTCGCACCAGCGCTCCACCAAGGTCATTCGCTCATCAAGAGTCAGCGACGCGAACTCGCCTGTCGTTCCTCCCACGAAGACACCGCGAATCCCTGATTCGATGAGAAGCTCAGCCTGTTGTTCGACCATGTTGGGGTTGAGCCCGCCATCAGGGGAGAAGGGTGTGTGACACGCGGGGATCAGTCCGGAAAGCGGCCCAGACATGAGCGGGGCTCCAGGTGCGGGAAGCCGAAAACGTGGGACGGCGCCATGACGAGGCGAGGCCGGTTTTGCCGCCTCAAGAACAGGACCTAATCTTCAGTGTAGCGGCCCCTTGACGGAACAGCCAAGGACCGGTGGGACTTGATTGACGGCGGAATTTGGTAAAAACGCGGTCCTGATGACCGTCAAAGTCCCGGGATCCCTATCTGAATCCATAGACAGTATCCGGGACCCGTAGAATAGTATGAGTGGTTGCATGAATCTTCAAAGCAGCAGGCATCGGCCGCGGACTGCCTTCTTTCGCTACGGGAGAGGCATCATGAGTTCGGCTCTCGGGTCGCTGCGGGGTATTTCACAGGCATTCATCCTGATCGTGGCGGCTCTCGTCTTCGCGCCGGGGACGGCCCGCGCCCAGTTCCCAGGATACGGGTTGGGCTATGGCTTCCCGGGGAACGGCTACGCCAGTCCTTTCGGCTATGGCATGCCTGGCTACGGCTATGCGGGGATGGGTTACGGCTACGGCATGGGATACGGTTACGGTATACCGGCTTATGGTTACGGCATGGCGGGGTACGGCTTTCCCGGGATAGGAATCTACTACGGCTATCCCGCGGCCGCGGCGTTTGGCTATGGCAGCCCGATCGCCACTTCTCCGTATCTGAACCGCTTCTTCGGGTTGGGGCTGACTCCTCTGGGGATACATAGCTATTTCACCGAGTCGAACCTGCTTGGTCGCGGCCAGCTCGAGGCCTCTCGGCGTGCCAGGGCCCGCGAGCTGCAAGGCTACAGAGGACGATAACAAGCAAGCCCTGGCAAGCGGCAGGAGAACGCTTGCCAGGGGCTCTTATCACACAGCGGCGATCCTACGCCGGATCAATACTCCCGGTCTCTCTTGATGCCTGGCTCGGGGTAGGGGTGCTTGCCGTTGGGGCCTGCCTGAAGCGGCGCGGGGCTGTTCGGTGCGAGAAATTGCGGCCGGGCGCTTGCCTGAGCGGCAACGTCGATGTACATTTGTGCGCAGTCTGTCAGGCAGTCTGTCGAGCGATTTCCTGCCCGGCCTCGTCCTCAAAGCAGATCCACGCCCCGGTCGCCGCCGCTAGCCTCGTACCTTGGCCCACGTCCCGGTCCGCCAGGCGGCTATCGCCGCCTCATCCCGCTCGGCGGCCCGGTGCGCCGGGACTTGCGGGCTGAACCCGATCCGGTGCAGCAGGTACGACGTGCCGCGCAGCGTGTACCGCACGCGGAACAGCCGGGCGATCAGCGTCGTGACCCGGGCCAGCGTCCACCGCTGGTCCTGCCCCCACCCGTAGACGGCCGGGCCCGCATCCAGCGCCGCCCGCATCCGGGCCAGCTGCCGCTCACTCAGCCAGGAACGCCGCCCCGCCCGGTCCCCTGGACGCCAGCGCGGCATCACCACCGGCCCGCTAGCGCCGCCGCCACTGATACGCCGACTTGGTACTGACCCGCAGACACCGGGCCACCTGCACCGGCTTGATTCCCTGGCCGAACATCTGCGCGGCCTGCAGCCGCAGCTTCTCGCGCCGGGCCCGTCCCTCAGCGGACAGGCCCCCGCCATCGGGATATCTTATACTCCCAGCGTAGACCCGCTAGCAACACCAATCACGCAGGCGTGCCGACTGTGACCAGGCAGACACCCGGACCCTGACCATTCAATTTCTGTAGCTGGACCGAGCGGCGCGCGCCTGGAGAGCCTGGGGCTCAACGCTCAGCGAGAGCCCAGGGGCCCGCTGAAGCAGTCCCGGGTAGACGCGCCGACGGCCTGCGGGCCGAGAGACCTGGACCATAGTTGCGCCCTTGTGGCCGTACCGGGGCGAGCCGGCCCGGTCAGAGGCGTCGCAGACAGCGACAGGGAGCACGAGAACCGGCAGTATGTGCGGGTGAACGGGGTAAGCGAGGAAGACCATCGGCTTATCGGGCTGTGGGCTGCCGATTGCGCCTCGCGGGTGCTGCCGCTGTTCGAGGCGAAGGCTCCCTGTGACACCGTCTTTGCGAGGCAATCGAGGGCATCTGGGCCTTCGCGCGCGGGGGGAAGCGGGCAGGGCAGCTGCGTTCCCTGGCCTGGGCGGCTCACGCCGCCGCGCGCGACGTTGATAATCCGGCTGCCGCAGCCGCCGCTCGCGCTGCGGGCTAGGCAGCGGCAACCCCTTACATCCATTGGCAACCCCTCACCAGGCGAAACACGCCCTTAGGCCTGCGATTTAACAGGCGCGGGCTCGTGAGTTCGCGGCGGGCGACGACGCCAGCGTCGGTGAGGAGGAGATCCGGTGAGCGACCGAGCGCGCCTCGCCGGGAGTTCGTGAAGTCGTGCGGCGGATGCCGGTTTGCGCCTCTGGCCGCAGTCGGCTGGATGCGCTCCTCTGCCAGCTCGACGTAGCCCTTCGCCGCTGACCAGCGAGGCGCGCTGCCGCGGAGCTCGCGGACCCAGACTGTTCCATCGAACCCGAGACAGGGCAATTACCGAACTGGCCGTAACTTCGGACTAGTTTGCACGCGGCAGATATCTCGCAGATTCTTCGTGGTGCGTCGCTGTATCTCTGCTGACCTTGAGGCAGGAATGCAGTTCCGGGGAAATGCTGAGTGAATCCTTATTCTTCTTCCTTGGGGGTGTCCTGTATCGGAGGTTCGCCTGTTGAGTCGGCTTCCGGGTCTTCTCCTAGTGCGGAGCGCCGGTATTGGGGGTGGTCGAGGTCCATTTGTTCGGCGGCGTGCAGGTGCACTGGGTAGCGGGTACGGCCGGTCCAGGCGAGGGGCTGATGGCAGAGCCTGGCGGTGATCTTAGCGAGCGCCCGGCTGTCGACGGTTTGGGCGATGGGGATTACGTAGATTTCGGTGGCGTTCATGGCGTACCAGGTGGCGCGCATCTCGTTCCTGCGGAGGTCGCCTTCGGTGCTTGAGCCGTGATCGGCGGTCCAGCGGGTTTTCTTATCGCCTAGGCGGCCTGCGCTGGCTCCGTCGTACTGGGGGGGAACGGTGACGAGGAGCCAGACGGGGTTGCCGAAGTCTGTCTCGACCCGGTACATCAGTTCGGTCGTCTCGGTGGAGTTGATCACCTCGTCGTGCGGGCTAAGGCGAGTGACGCGGATGGGCCGGGGAATTTCGTCGGTGTCTTTGTTCAGCCTGATGATCGCCATGGGCTGCTGAGCGAGAGGCAGGGTGTGGCCGGGTAGCCACGTGGTGCCGGGTTTGCCTGGCTGGCCTTGCTTGTTGTTGTGGAGGCCGCCCCACAGGCGGCGGGTGGCCAGACCGTCGATGGTGACGGTGTAGGGGATGCCGTTGAGGTAGCGGGCGAGGTCGCCGAGTGCCTGATCGATAACACGGGCGACTTTCCTGTAACCCTGGTTGCCGGCGTCGAGTTCAGTCATCTTGCCGACCGGGTAGTCCTGGGCGTGGTAGGCAGCCTGCGCCTGGTGGTAGGGCTGCCATTGTCGGCTGGTGTAGCTCCAGCCGTGCAGTGTCCAGGCGGCGCCGCTGCTGGCGGGCGGTACCAGGGCGGCGGCGGTGATGCAGATCTTCGCGGTGGTTTCCCCGCGGCGCTTGCTCTGCCGGCGGACATAGATCCCGCAGTGTGCGACCCCGGTCGCCGGGTATGCGCCGATAGGGTCGACCATCACGTTATCGATGCGCCGGTCGATGATGCCCAGACTGCGGTTCAGGTCGAGCTGCGCCATGATCACCGGATGGTCTTCGCCCTTGTCGGCCGGGTCGCGGTCCGTGATGAACTGGGAGACCGCGCCCATGCGGGCCAGGGTCCGCCGGGCCCGCGGCTTGGCGTCCTCGTCGTCCTTCGGCCTTGCGGGCTGATCTCGTGGTTCCGGGGTGTCCTGCTCGTCTGCTTCGGTGATCTCTTCGTCAGCGGAGCTGTACTCGGTTTCTGCCCAGACCCCGATAAGGGTGCCCGGTTCGGGCTGCTGCAGGGCGCTCACCTGCGCGATGCCGGTGCTGGAGCCGCCCTCTGGCCCGTGAATGAGGAAGGTCGGCACCTCGTGGAAGACGGCGCTGACAGTGCCATCGTGCAACGGGAAGGGAACGCCGTCGGCTGGGTTGGCCAGCTGCGGGTTGAGCCCGTAGGCGTCGCAGAGTCCCTGGATCATGCGCAGCCGGGTATTGTCTTTGTACCACAGGCAGACCAGCTGCAGGTGGCTGTAGCCCATGGTCTTGAGGGACCGGGCTACGTCAGCGGGATCGGCGTACAGTCCGTCTTTGCGGTTCAGGCGCTTGAAGCCCTGGGTGTCGAAGTAGATCTGCGGGCTGGTGGCGGTATCGCCGATGACATCGCGGAAGCGGGCGTCGAGTTCGCGCAGGAAGTGCATGCCGGCGCCGCGCCCTACGGGGAACTTATAGGTCTTGCTGTGAATCGGGCGGATCGGCCCGAGCGGGCCGCCCGGCGGGTACCAGTTCTTGGCGCCGCGCTCGCGTGCGTTTTGCTCGGTCTGCCGTTCCTGGTCGACGCGGTCCTGGATGCCGCGCAGCACCGAGTGATCCATCCCGAGGCGCGCCAGGGTCTGCAGCGACATGCGGCTGATGGTGCGGATGCGGTCGCGGCCGGCCATCTCGACCTCGATGATCGGGCGGGCGGGATCGTCCTGGGCGGCTAGGACGGTCCGGGTGAAGGCCATGCTGCTTTTCACGCGGGTGGCGGCTGCTGACAGGAGGATCAGCGGGTCGGCGATGTTGGGTATGGTCTTCATCACCATGCGGCAGCGGGCGAGGGAGTGAGCGGTGCCGTTCCTGCTGGACCAGGGCTGGTCCCAGGCGATGAAGCCGCCTTCGCTGTCCGGCCGCAGAGTGATGTTGAGGCCGTCGACTGTCCAGGTGCCCTGGGTCAGCCGACGCGACAGGTCCCAGGTAGCGGACCGGTATATCCATGGCGCGGCGTCGGGCTGCCCCGCCTCGGTTTTCCGCAGGTATTCGGCTAGGAGCCGCTGCTGCTGGGGAGTTCCGGCGATCCGCTCGGCCAGCGGAGTGGGGGTGCCCAGGTTGATGTCATCGATTTCTTCGTCGGCTGCCAGCCGGCTCATTAACGTGAAGGCGTCGCAGAGCAGGTCGTCGTCGACCGGGTCGCGGGTGACCAGGAACAGGCGTTCCGGGTCGAAGTAGGCGTACCCGCCGGTGAGGCAGCGCAGCGCGTTGATGGCGACGGAATAGGGCGCCTGGACCTCCTCCCGGCCCATGCGGTCCTGGTAGTTGCGCTCCAGGAGCCGCCATAGGGACCTGACGCTCTCGGAGAACTCCCGGACGTGCACTGCGGCGCCGCTGAGGAGTTCTGGAGTGCACCGGTATGCCAAGGCATCCAGTCGGCGCCGGTTTTTCTCGGCCATGCGCGTCCCTCCTGGCGGGAGCCGGAGTCACTCGTCGTTTGCGTCGATGCCCGCGTAGGCCAGGAATGCTGCCAGCGCTTCGCGGTAAATCGCATTCATCTTACGGCGCTGGCCTGCAGTCCACTTGCCGTAAATCCGGCGCAATATATTCGCCAGGTCGGATTGCCAGGAGTCTTCATGGAAGGCGTAGTCAACCAGGTGGAGGGTCATGTCGGTGCCGCCCCGGCGCGCCCGGCCAGCGAGCTGGATCATGTCCACGATCATGCCGGCGACGATCTCTTCCTGCAGCTCCTCAGCCGTGGCGGCGAACCCGGGGGCTGACCGCATGATCAGGCCAAGGCGCTCCCATGCTGCCCGATGGGCCGCCTCCAGAGCGGTGATGGGGTCGCCGGGGACGTCGGGCAAGGCGGCGAGGCCGGCGGCGTTGACGCTGGCGTACATTTCGGCGGGGTCGGTGAGGAGCGCCAGCGGCCTAGTGCACAGGTAAACCGGGGTGATCGCTGATTTCGTGCCGATGACGATGTTCAGGCCGCGGGCGATCCGGGCCATCGGCACGACCAGGATCGTGCCCTTGTCCGGGAAGTTCTCGAACTCGTCCGGGGTCAGTTCTGCGACGCCCGGCGGGAGGGGAGGAAGCTTGTCGCGCCGGTCCCTGTCAGGTGGCACGGCAACGCATAGTCCGCCGGTGTACAGTCCGGCACCGTGGATGCCGATGGCCAGGTACCGGCAGTGTTCGTAGGAGTTGACCACGACGGCGGCGTGTGCCCGGTCTGGGTCGGTGCTCTTGATCCGGGCGAGTTCCTGGTGGATCTCGGTGTCATAGAGCCGTTCCCCCATTGTGATCAGGGCCTGGCGCTTAAGGCCCTGAGGGATCCCGGAGATCGTGATGGCGCTATCGGTGACGGCATCGGTGATCATGTGGCGCTGGGCACGGATGCTGTCCGGTGCCGCGTCGGTCATCCACCATTTCACGTCGGCGTGAATGTTCTCGCGGACCGCCTGCGGGAAGTAGGCCGTGGCCGACAAGCCCATGACGGGACGCTCGACTCCGGTCAGGGCAAGGGAGATGACGCTGCCTAGCTGGGCGGTGTAAGTGTGCGGGTCCCCGGTGATGCACTGGGCGGTCAACTCCGCGGACTTGCCGGGATCATCCAGGCCGGTGACCCGGTAACCGGTAATCGACCAGCCGAGCATCCCGTATGGCAGGACGTTCGAAGCGACTCTTGCCTCGAGCCGCTCGGCGAGCTTGCGGGCCGACTGCACGCCGACGGCACGCAGCTGGGCGGTCTTGTTGCGCAGCAGCGCCAAGGCGCTGTCGAGCTCGCGCAGCCAGGTCCGGATGATCAGCAACTCGGCGGCCTCGCTGCGCTCGTGAGCGTCGGCGATGACGGGGCGCAGGGCATCATCAAGCCCTAGTTTCACCTCAGCCAACAGGTCTTCGCCGCGGGGTGCCAGGGCCTTTGCCAGCTCGTCCCGGACGGCCCGCAGATGCGGGGGCAGGTCTACTGGCCGGCGGCCGTCCGGTGGCAGGTCGCCGCCAGTGCCCGGCCGGGCCGGGGACAGCGCGTTGAGCGTGTCGAACAGATGCTGCGGGATCTCCTGCGTGTTCGTGATGTCGGCCGCGGGGAACAGGAGCCTGATCAGCCGCCGGTCGCGGCCTCCGGCCATGTGCCAGCCCGTGCTGCCCATGCCGGGACGGTCGCGGGCGGGACCGTCACCCTCGTAATGACGGAAGTGGATCTCATCGGTGCAGATGCCCGCCAGCAGGAACTCAGCCAGGTAGCGGGCGTGGCTGACCGTCGGGCACAGGTCCTTGGATGCCTCGACCGGCAGGTTGCCTTTGTCGTCGTCGAGTTCCCGCAGCGGGACCGCGTCGCTGCGCCGGGAGTCCAGGACTAGTTCGCTGGCGCACATCTCGAGCGCGTTGGACTGGAACTGGTCGATCTCGTCGATCAGCACCGCGTGCGAACGGCGGAACACAAGCTCGGCGATGGTGAGGTCACCGGCTAGGATCCCGTCGACCACGGCACCGAGCGGGAAGCGTCCCACCATGAAATTGTGGTGATTCGTCACCACAACCGAAGCAGTGCATGCCTGCCGGTGCTGTTCGTACTTGCCGCAGGCGGCGGGCATCCACGGACAGATCCGTGTCCCGGTGGCCGGCGGCAGCGGCCTGAGGGGCCGGCATGCTTCCCGGCCCGGTGGGTACGGCTGAGCGATTTCGGTCAGGGATTCCAGCGCGCATCCGTAGGCAAGCTGATCCAGGCGCCAGCGCGCCTTCGGCGACTGATCCAGGAAGGAGCCCTCGACGCGGGCGGCGGCCTTGACCGCACGCTCGTGCAGCCCGCTATGGGACATCAGCGGCGTGCAGGTCAGCTCGCGTTCCAGACCGCGGAGTTCCCGCAGGTGCCGAAGATCCTCCCCGATGTCCCAGGCAGCCGACAAGGTCGCGTCCACCGTGGGCAGGACGAGTGTGATGGTCATGTCATTGAGCGCGAACCAGGACGCGGCGACGCGGACGAACACGCTCTTGCCGGTTCCGGTCGGCGCGTTCAGCACCTCTGTCGGCCCCGGCACCAGCCGGATCGCCTCAGTGACCTTGACGCTGTCGGTCGTGTTCAGCTGCGTGAACAGCTCATTCAGGACCCCGTACAGGTACCGGTCCGCAGGCTGGTACCGCATGTCGATATCGGCTGCAAGCTCAAGCAGCTCCGTCGTGTCGATCCTCAAGTCTGCCCGGTAGGGGACGGTAGTGATCTCTAGAGCCGCCGCGTCGCCGTTCGAGGGGTCTTCGGTCCTGGGGATCGTGGCCTTACCCTGAATCAGCCCATGTCCTGGCGCGTACCAGATTTGCGTGAGCCAGATACCCGGGCCAGCGGGCTTGTCGGGCCTGCGCCTGCGGTGGTCCTTGCGGAGGCGGTCGAGAATGCGGTCCACGTAACCGAGCAGGTCCCCGCCTACCATCGGGATCGCTTCCTGCGCCCGCCCGGGAGCCTCTGCGGCTAGCCGGAACTGGGCAGGTCTTTGGTCGTCGTCGCTTCTGTCCAGAAGCTTCACTACGCGATCCCGGAACATGCCCGGCCTGGCCAGTTCCTCAGGCGCGGCGGCCAGGACGGCCGCAATCCGCTCCTTCTCCAGCTGGTCCAGCCCGCGCCACGCCTTCCAGGTGTCGTAATGACCGCCGAGAAGGAAGGACGCATGTGCGAACGATGCGATCGGGGTCCCGTCCTTGTCTTGCCGGGGAAAGTAGTGCGCGGCCAGAGCCAGTGCCCCCAGGATCGCTCCTTCGTTTTTGCTGAGCCGTTGCCTCACGCCCACAGCGCGCCTCCCGCCTGGCAGACCTGCGCGCCGATCTCGCCCGCAGTCGTGACCTTAAGCCCGAACTCCCGGCACACCGCAGCCAGCAGCGGCACGCTGGAGGCGCGATAATCAGGAACCACCAGCCATTGCGCGCCGCCCGCGTCACCCTCATCTGCCTGCACCTTCCGGGCAAGCAGCAACGGGTTGCTGTAATCCTTCAGGTCAATCTGGAAGATCGCCTTGCCTGCCCCTTCACCCGCTTCGACGTGCAGGTCGTAGGCGTCCAGGTCCGGCCACAGCACCGGTTTCAGGCCACGGTCCGCAAGCGCCTGGTACAGGGCAATCTCAACCAGGCCCGGAACAGTAGTCCACCGCCACACGCCTCTTGTCAGGGCCTTGTGGCCGTCCACCGGGACCGGTTGCGGGATGTGGCCCCTGACGTCGGTGAACAGGACCAACGCGTTGCCAGGCGGCAGCGGCGGCGGGGACGCCGCGGGAACCAGCGAGGGCGGCTTCCCCCCGCTGGGAATCTTGAAGTGGTACGCGGCACCCTGCGCTGCGTGCGGTCTGTGGAAGCACCGCGCACTGCCGGTCTTCGCCCTGCGCGACCTGCCAAGGGTGATCCTCATCGGCCAGCCGCAGACAGGACAGGCGAACCACCACCGGTCATAGGTCGCGGCGTGGCTGACAGGACGGTAGAAATCGGCGACACTGCTGGGCAGCATCAGCTTGCGCAGCTTCCCGTCAGGCCCGGCCGGCATCTGGATCAAGGCCTTCCGGCCCTCGACGTAGGCTGCCTGGTCTTGGCGTTTCTTGAGCGCCGCGTAGACGCGTTCCTGGTCCATCTCCGCTTCGAGATCGTCTCCGCTGGCCGGTCGGCCGCGCCTGACCGCTTTCGCCAGAGTCCGGAGCACAAGCCGCTGCTCTTGTTCCAAGTCGTATAGGTCGTCGTCGTACATGCCATCTGGCGTGATCAGCCGCACACCGTCCATCTCCTCCGCCGGCACGCCGTCAGGCAGTAGTTGGGCGAGATCCCCGGTGAGTAGCTCACGGAAGCAGGAGAAAGTCATACGACCAGCTGGACCGCGCGCGGCCAGAATCCGTCCGTGGGCGTCCATCAGGGTCTGGAGCCGCCCCTCCGGCGGCTGTTCGGTATCCGTGAGCGCTTGCGCCGCCATGGCAGCAGCGGTCAGCACTTGATGTCGCAACTGGGTTGCCACCACTGGGTGTATCGCCTCGTTCACGCCACACACCTTAGAGGTCGGCACTGACAATCCACTGCCGCTCGCCCGCGCCAAGCTTCAAGGAAACAGACGGTCAGATCGCTGTGGGTATTGGCACGGCCGTTCCAAGATCGTTTTGAGGGGTTAGATCACGATTCGCGGCTCAGGTGTTGCGATCTGATCATGAGCGGGCGTGTTGGGCAGGGAATATGACGAAGCTCCGGTAGGAACAGGGGTCCTCTCACAGATCCCAGCCACCGGAGCTTCGTCATGGGTCAGTCTGCCATTTGTGCTGCCGCGTCCGCACCGGCACCGCCGATCCTGTCTGTCCCGGTATCGGATGCGTGCTGTGACCTGCTGGAACTGTTCACCGGGGTGTCCGATGGCCGGGTAGGTCCTGGCAGGGATCATCCTGTTGCGGCCGTGCTGGCGCTGGCCGCGGCGGCTGTCGTAGCCGGGATGAAGGGATACACCGCGATCACTGGCTGGGTCGCTGACGTGCCACCGGCGGTCCTGACTGATCTGTACGTGCGCAGCGGTGCCGCTCCCGCCCCGCCGCCGTCGAAGACCACGATCTGGCGGGTGCTGACCGATGCCGATGCCGAAGCGTTCGACGTGGCGGTCGGCACGTGGCTGATGGACCTAGCCGGATTCACCGCGCCCGCCGCGGCCGGACGGGATACCGGCGGGGAGGACTGCCCGGAGACGTTGATGCAGGTGAGGCTGGACGGCAAGGCGGTCAGGGGGGCCAGGGATGCCGGCGGGAACCAGGTCCGCCTGCTCGCGGCCCTGGCCGGCCCGGACGCCGCGACCTCGGTGGTCGCCGCGCAAGCCGAGGTCGGCGTGAAAACCAATGAGGTGCCGATGGCCACGGTGGTACTCGGCCAGATGGACCTCGGCAACAAGGTCGTGACCGCGGATGCGCTGCATACGGTGAAGGCCACCGCGAACTTCATCCATGACCATGGCGGCGAGTTCGTGCTCCCGGTGAAGGAGAACCGCCGCGCCCTGTTCGACGCCCTCGACGCGCTGCCCTGGGGCCAGGTGCCGATCGCTCGTACCGCCACCGATAAGGGCCATGGCCGGATCACCACCCGTACCATCCAGGTCTTGCCGGCCCCCGACGATTTGCCGTTCCCGCACGTCAGCCAGGTGTTCCTGATCGAGCGGTACGTCACCGGCCTGCACGGCCAGCCGATCTCGGCCGTCGCCGCGCTCGGCGTCGCCAGCCCGGAACCCGGGCAGGCAGACGCCGCCGCCCTGGCCGGATACGTCCGGGAACAGTGGTCGATTGAGTCTTTGCACTGGCTGCGCGACACCCTGTATCAAGAAGACAAATCCAAGGTCAGAACCCGATCCGGACCCAGGGTCATGGCTGCTCTCCGCAACCTCGCAATCGGGGCACTCCGCCTGGCCGGACGCATCGACATCACCGAAGCCACCCGATGGGCCGGACGCTCCATGGACCGCCCCTTCACCATCCTCGGACTCACATCATGATCTTGGAACGGCCGTGTGAGTATTGGTGAGGCTTGGGTTGCGCATACGCAGTGAAGTCATCTGGCCGAGCGGTCCCGGAACTTTGGCTTCCAGAAACCCACCACCCAACGAGGAGAAGCCCACTGGTTCTGCTCGTGGCGGCTCGCCTTGTACTGCCCGGCGGTCTCAGTCGTCGGACCCTGGCCAGCACTTCCAGCAGGAACCCGAGAGCATTCTGTCCTGCTACGACTTGAGATGTATGCCTCCAGCGGGGACATCAGGCTCCGAGATCGAGTGACCGATGCCGAACATGAACGTCGGTAAGTGATCGCTACTCAACCTCTGGCAGCGGTTCTCCGCCGAGTGCGCTGTGGGCGGCCCGTATGTGCTGCACGATGATCTCAGCGCGCGCAGTATCGCCAGTCGTAGCTTCCCGGGTCAGAAGGCGCCTCATATTGGCCTCGACCTGTTCTGGGTCGGAAGCGTCAGTGAATACCCTAAAGAAGTCAATCCAATGTCGCGCTTCGATGCCGGAGATTGGGGTGTCCAGAGCCGAGGCTATGAAATCATCCATGAGACCGTGGACACGCGCAACCCGACCGAAATTGCCGCCGGAATCCTTCTCAGGTTTGTCGGACGTATGCGTCTTGGGCGACGGGTAGGGATGTACGTTTGGAGGCGAGATGATGCCTGTACCCGTAGCAGTACCCCGCTGATACCGCCAATAGTAGTTCCGCATCTCGGTGGCGTACCGAGCCTGCTCAACATAAGGATCCCGCACCACGGGTGTCCCCGAGAGTACATAGGCTAGGTGCCACGGGACGACCACCAGCAGGTCATACTCTGAGCAGGCGTCCCGTGTCGCCGTATAGCGGTAGGACGGGGCCTTTTCCTTCGACAGGAGATACCAGCCCTTCAGTTCCATGCCAAGTACAGGTGTCGCCGCGACGTCACGCCTGTTGACCAGGCGAACATCTGGGAAGGTCTGACTAAAACGCTCGAATCCGTAATCCGCCCACTCATCGTCTGGATCCCAGACATTCCTGATACGATTGAGTGTATTCACTGTCTGCACTTCGATGGTGCCGCCAAGAACCGCATTCAGTGAGAACAGATCGCTAGCATCCAGCCCTTCGATGACTGTCTTTGACTCGAAGTAGAATGGCAGCGCACGAATCGCCTCCCGTACGTACGTTAGGAGCTTCGTCCTACGGTCACTCTCGGGTAGTTCGGCTGGCACCGGAGCGGGCGGTATCGATGAGGCCATTTGAGTCACAACAGGATTATGCCGTGACACAGCGAGCGGCCACAGGCCGATGGCTACAGTGGCTAAATCGTGACAATCTCTCGTTCGGCTTCAACATCGCGGTCTTGCACAGCCAGTCGGAGTCGTTCCTCAGCCAGTCGAGCAAAGTGATCATCTATCTCCGCTACGCAGGGTTTGCGACCGAGTGCCACTGCTGCCACCGAAGCCGACGCTAGGCCGCCAAACGGTTCCCAGACAACATCATCCGGTTCTGTCACCGCATAAATCATGCGCTCCATAAATTCCAGTGGCTTCTGGTTCAGATGTGCGGCACTTGATCCTGTCGGCTTGTACACACGCGGCGCTGCCCGCCGCATCGTCCCCTTCAAACGCTCACTATCATGCAACGGTGGTCTGCTCCAGACATTCGTGAGGCCGTGAGCATGGTTCCAGCGGTAACGCAGCGCGTCCCATGCCTTGGGTGTCACTGGCGTCATGCCATCGAGTGAGAAGTACGGCCAGCCCGATGCAGCACCGTGCTCGTTGGCGTAGGCCGCGAGACGCTCCAACATAAGTCCAGGCGGCCAATACCAGAGCCAGTCCTGCGTGAGGTACTTCCGTGTTGCTGCGTTTTTCACCCCGCACGCCTCGTTGGCTTTATAGAGTGCAAGGCCCGAGCGCTGCCATTCATGACGGAGCCACTGCTGCACAGGCATCGGGCCATCTGGTCCGCCCAGTTCGAGACGGCGCTGGTACAGGACGCAGACTTCGGTCACAACCGGGAACCGCCGGATGGTTTTTCCGTTGACGTTGCCCGCGATATGCGCCACTCCCTTATCCCATGTTACCGTCTGGACATAGTCCCACCCATGAGCGACGAAGAGTGGGTGCACGGTCGCCCATCCCACCTCGGTGTTCCAGAACCAGACGGTTGTGGCTGGATGGGCAGCCTTACTCCATGCCTCGATATGCGGCTTATACCACTTAACTAGTCCGTCAGGCCCAGTTGTGTCGCCGTGGAAACCTCGGACACCGTAGGCGCCGTCGCTGACGATGGTTGCCGGAACGGGCCAGTGATTGTACGCGTCTAGCGCGTCTCCCCTGTGGAGGATGTACGCGGCGTCCTTGGCCGGTTCTCTGTCCGCCATGACTGAGACCGTACCGCGCCCCACCGACAGTTGTAGGTTGCCTCTCCCATGGCCTGTGACAACTTCAGTACGGGCTCAAGGGCTCACGTTCGGTGCGCCGCGCCTGGCGACTGAGGCCAGTGCGCGTGGGAGGCGTGAGAGGCCGAAGTCAGCAGGCCACGGGTATGACCGGACGGAACCGGGCTAAGGGGCCTGCCGTTGCAGGGCGCTAGCTTCGCTCGCGCCTTCCGGACGGCTGGCAGTACCGGATGGAGGGCGTTACCAAGCTCTGTAGCGCTTCATGTCCGTTTTGAGGTATAAGTACGTAATGTGTACTTTAGTATAATTTAGGAACCAATCCTCAGAACTGTCACGTTAAGAGGAGCGTCCGATGCCCAGGTTTAGCCTTGTGCCAGCGTAATGAGGTTCCTAACTCACTCTGTTCGCTGAGTAGGGTAAGGAACGAAGCTGTCCGCACAGCCTTTGCCGCCAGCTACCGTTAGGGGCGGATGAGGTTCATGATTTAGATGGGAGTGGGTCTGTGCCATACCCGGTACAGGTGCGCAATCTGAGGCGGCAGCTCAGTGAGCGGTTCCAGCGATTGATCGACATGTCCGACTGGACGGGACGGCCAGATGAGGAGCAGGCATTCCTTAGCCGAGCGGTCGCCGCGCTCGCGGTGAAGATGGAAACCGGCTGTTCGGATGAGGCGGCCGCCCGAGCAGTGATTGACTGCGCTACGGACCGGGGGATCGACGCGGTCGCGGTTGAACAGCGTGGAGAGCGTCAACATCTCATCCTGGTACAAGCAAAATGGAGTCACAAGGGAACCGCTGGATTTGGCGAAGCGGACGTCTCGGCTATTATGCGTGGCCTCGATTACCTGCTGGAGCTGGAATTCGATCGCTTTGGAAGCAAGATTGATCGGCACGCAGCTGACATCGATGCCGCACTTAACAGCCCTTCTCCTAAGGTAATTATTGTGCTGGCCTTGGCCGCTGGCAACGATCTGCATCCTAATACTAGGGCGCTCCTAGAGGAAGAAATTGGTAAGCATAATCTCGACGATGACCTTGTAGATTACAAGATTATCAATTTGCGGGATCTGCATCGCGAGATCCTTGGTGATCACGCTGAACGTAAGGTCGACCTCAACGTTCAAGTCCAGAGCGTAGGGAAGGTTACAGAGCCGTTCCTGGCCTATTACGGCACCGTCTCTGCCGAGGAGATCGCCGAATGGTATGGTCGATATGGTCGGCATCTTACCGCTCGCAACATCCGGGACGCCCTCGATATTAGCGACGTCAACGAGAAAATCCGAACTACTTTGATTAGAGAGCCAGAGTACTTCTGGTACTTGAGCAATGGTATTACGTTGATCTGTGACCGGATGCGCAAGTACGGTAAGGGTGCTCCAATCGCCGGCGGCAATGCGACATTCCGCCTGGAAGGCGCGAGCGTAATCAATGGCGCGCAAACTGTGAGCGCCGTCTATCGGGCGATACAGCTAAAGCCAATCAAGGCGGCCGCCGGCCGGGTACTGGTACGAATTATTTCACTGGAGGAAACACCCGAAGGCTTCGGCGACAGGATCACTATCGCCGCGAACACGCAGAACCCGACTGAGGAGAGGGATTTCCGTTCACGCAAGCCTGAACAGGCTGACCTGCGCCATGATTTTGCATTGTCCCTGGGACTTAACTACGTGATTAAACGTGGAGAGCCGGAGCCGCCACCAGATCAGGGCTGCACAATGACGGAGGCAGCCCTAGCGCTGGCCGCCGCGCAACCCTCTAGTGAACTTGTTGCGAGAGCCAAACGTGACGCTTCCGTTCTATGGGAGGATCGTTACTATAGTTCACTATTTGGTGAAAGACCCAGCGCATGCCATGTGTGGCGGTGCGTCTGTTTGCTGCGGGCGGTGCGTCATGTACTCGCCGAGGAACGAGAGAACTTGGTTGGTCGTATCGCTGGTGCTGCTGCACACGGCGACCTGCTTCTCACGCATGTGCTCTTCCAGACAATGGAAACCGGTGACATTGACGCCGAGGGCGATGCTGCGGCCGCAGCCTGGGAGGTGCGGTTGGCCGAGGTAAGAGAACGTGTGAGAAAAGCACTTGGCTGGATGGTTGTTGTGATCGACGGTGCATATGGCCGTTACTGCCAACTAAGCACGACTGTGCGTACCACTGAGCGCGTTGAGTTGGTAACCAAGGGACTGTATGAACGTGTTATCAGTGGCGATGAGCCGCCTAGTTACTCAGAGTCTCGGGTCGACCGAGAGCCAGATAGCACGGTCGGTCAACCGACTCGCGCAGTGCGGGCAATTGTCGATTCGGGCGCTATAGTGGACGGCACGATCCTGGAGTTCCGCCCAGTCACCACTTCAGAACGTAAGCAGTTGCCAAGATGGATCGATGAGGAGCCGAAACGCGCCAAAGCCGTATGGCAGAACAATAAAAGCAGGCCTCTAATCTGGAATGCTGACGGTAATGCGTACGCTCCCACGAGCCTGGTCCGTTTGATGCGGCGAGAAGCCATGGGGAATGATCAGCAGGTCCAAGGGACGCTGTACTGGTATGTGCCAGATAAGGGATCACTAGTTGACATTGCTCGAGAGTTTCGGGAAGACGCGGAACCCAACCTGCAGGGCGACTGATTTCATTCCACGATGGAGATACGTAATTGGACTGTGCTTTGTAGCGGTAGGTAGGGACGGATTGTCTCCCGTAAGCATTCAGCCCATTCACGCATGGTGATAGGTAGCGCGGGATTTGGCTAGGGTTACGGGGAGAATGCCTGGACCGGAGGTCGCCAGGGCTTGCCTAGCATGAGGTCGTGCAGGACGTCCATGGC
>JBKQQQ010000456.1:0-8954 GCA_052144275.1 Streptosporangiaceae bacterium | reverse complement strand
GGGCCGGGTCTTTCCGCGCGCTGCCGCCGTACAGCTCGCCGGCGATGCGGGCCGCGTGTCCCGGGTCCTGGTGGCGGCGCGGCGTGAGCATGCGCAGCAGGACGCGCGGATGCCCGGGCACCATCAGTGCGCCTGGCCCGGTCGCCTCCAGCACCCGGCGGCGCACCCGGTCCGGGCGGCTCGCGGCGAACTGCTGCGCGAGCCCGCCGCCCCAGGAGATGCCCAGGACGTCGGCCTGCTCATAGCCGAGCTGGTCGAGCAGCCCGCTCAGCAGCGACGGCAGCGTGACCAGATGGTAGGGGACCACCGGCGCCGGGGATCCGCCGATGCCCGGCATGTCGAACCGGATGACCGGCCGCCGCGGATCCAGCGCGTCCACGAACGGCTGGAACAGCTCCAGGCTCGCGCCGATGCCGTTGCACAGCAGCAGTGGCGGCCAATCCGGATTCCCCTCCCGCACCGCGACCCGCACGATGCGGCCGCCGATGCTCAGGGTCCTCATATGCTCGCCCAGCGCGGCGCGCCGTGGCCGGGCCGCTATCACCCGGAGCAGGTCGCTCCAGCGGCGGCTGGTCCTGGCCGATTCGGGCGCAGGCGGGTCAGCGGTCATAGACATATGTTCCCGGCGCGTCGCAAATCGGCGCCAGCCCGCCGCCGCCCAGCTCGCCGGGGGCGGCCTTCTCCTCGCCGCAGCGGTCGGCCAGCCAGCCCGCGTAGTCCGGCCACCAGGACCCGTGGCAGGTCTCCGCACGGCGCAGCCACTCCTGGGGGTCTTCCGGGCACTCCTTGGCCATCTGGTACCTGGCCTTGTCGTTGCCCGGCGGATTGACCATCGCGGCCACGTGCCCGCTGGTCGACAGCAGGAACCGGGGCCGGCCGCCGAGCAGCTGGGTGGACCGGTAGCAGCTCTGCCAGGGGCAGATGTGGTCGGTGATCCCGGCGACGATGTAGCTGTCCCGGTCGACCGCGGCCAGGTCCACCGGTGAGCCGAGCATGGTCGCGGCGCCGGGGCTGACCAGCGCGTTGGCCGCGCCCAGCTCGAGGAAGTCCCGGTGCAGGCCCGCGGTCATCCGGGTGGTGTCCGCGTTCCAGAACAGGATGTCGAACGGCGGCGGCTTCCGGCCGAGCAGGTAGTTGTTGACCCAGTAGTTCCAGATCAGGTCGTTCGGCCGCAGCCAGGCGAACACCTCGGCCAGCGACCTGCCGTCCAGGTAGCCGCGGGCGCGGGACGCGGCCTCGGCCACCCGCGCTGTCCGCTCATCAATGACGGCGCTGGCCAGGCCCGCGTGCGCCTGGTCAAGCACGGTCACCATGAGGGTGAGCGCGGCGATCCGGTCCTGCTGGCCGGCGTGCGCCAGGTGCGCGGCCACCATCGCGGCGATGATGCCGCCGGAGCAGGCCCCGGCGAGCACGGTCTGCTCGCTCCCGGTGATCCGCGCGGCCGCGTCCATGGCGTCCAGGATGGCCTGACCGTACGTGTCGAGGTCCCATTTGGCGTGCCGGGCGTCCGGGTTGCGCCAGGAGATCATGAACACCTGCAGGCCCTGGCCGACCAGGTACTCCACCATGCTCCGGCCGGGGGCCAGGTCCATCACGTAGAACTTGTTGATCACCGGCGGGACGATCAGCAGCGGGACCTGCCGGACCGCGGGCGTGACCGGGCGGTACTGGATCAGCTCGAACACCGGGGTCCGCAGGACCACCGAGCCCGGCGTGACGGCCAGGTCCACCCCGACTTCGAACGCGTCCGGCTCGACCATGGAAGGCACCCGGGGCGCCACCGCCATGTCGGTGGCGAAATGCCGCAGGCCCGCGAGGGCGCTCTTGCCGCCAGTGTCAATGGCAGCCTTCACCGCCGCAGGGTTCAGCAGCGGGTTGTTGCTCGGGGCCAGCGCGTCGATCAGGTTGGTCAGCACGAACCCGACCCGTTCGGCATCCGGCCCGTCCAGCCCGGCCTCGGCCACCACGCCTTCGGCGGTCTGCGCGGCGGCCAGGTACGCCTGCATCGTGCGGCGCAGCAGCGGGTTGCCCGCCCATGCCGGGTCGGCGAACCGCCGGTCCCGCCGGGACGGCTGCGTCTGCGAGCGGCCCACGGCGATGCGGGCTAGCTCGCCGGCCAGCCGCGTCCCCCGCCCGGCGACCAGCCGCGGCCTGGCCGCCAGCGCCGCGGCCAGGCGCAGGCCGGAGCCGCCAGGGTTAATCCGGCGCAGCATGCCGGTGGCCGCATCGGAGAGCAGCAGGTCCAGCGGCGCCGCCGCGGCCTCGGCAGCGGCGGACCTGGTCGTGTCGTCGTCGGCGCTCATTATCAGCCGAGCGTAGGCCGCGGGGCGCGATCTTCCATTGGTCGCTCGTCACGAACCCTGGATCAGACGTGGTTCTGCGGGCACAGGCCCGCGGGCTTCAGGCGGCCTTCGGCAAGGCAGTGGCGACCGCGGCGCCGAGCTCACGGCCGCGGCGGCTGGCCTGGTCTTCGGCCTCCTGGCGCAGTTGGCGGGCGAGATCGGTGAACTGGTCCAGGGCGGGATTGACGCCGACCAGCGTGAACTCGGCCTGGACGACCTTCAGGTCCAGGCGCCAGACGTCGGCCAGGATGCGGCGCATCCATCCGGTCGCGTGATCCCAGCCCTCGCGGGGGGTTCCGGGCCGGTAGCTGCCGCCGCGCACGGTCACCAGAACGGCCGGCTTTCCGGCCAGGACGGGCTGCGCGCCGGCGGCCATGCGCGGGTCGGTGATGACCATGTCGGCCCACGTCTTGAAGTGCTGCGAGACGCCGAAGTTGTACAGCGGGACGGCGAACAGCAGCGCATCGGCCGCGACGATCCGAAGTTTTACTTGATTGTTCAAGTTGATACTAGAATGCGATAACTTGAACCGTCAAGTCTTATCGCGCATGTCCCTAATGGCTCATGGTGCTGAGCAAGGCCGTGGCCGGACCGTCCGGCACCACGGCCTTGACAAACCGCCGACTGTGCTTACCTGATCTAACTTGACATATCAAGTAACCTGATGAGGAGGCCGGCATGAGTACGTCCTTGATCCCGCGCCCGGGCGTGAGCCTGGCAGAATCCATCTGAGCCCCCTGGAGAACTCCATGTCACTGTCTCGTCCGGCCCGCCGCGCCGCCCCCGGCCAGCCGGCCCGCCCGATGTCAACGTTCCCGCTCGGCCCGAGGCGGGTCAGAAGGTCCGGGTACGGCGCGATGCAATTGGCCGGTCCATGGGCCGTCAACGCGCCGCCTGACCGGGCATCGGCGATCGGCGTGCTCCGCGCCGCGGTCACCGCCGGAATCGACCACATCGACACGGCCCAGTACTACGGCCCGGGCGTGGTCAACGACCTGATCCGCGAAGCGCTCTACCCCTATCCGGGTGAGCTGGCGATCGTCAGCAAGGTAGGTGTCTTCCGGGACGCCGGCGCCGCCCTCCCCCACGACGATGCACGCCAGTTGCGCGAGGGCATCGAAGACAATCTCCGCAGCCTGCGGGTCGATCGGCTGGCCGCGGTCAACCTCCGTCTGCCCGGCGCCGGCCGCGCCGACGCGCGCTTCGATGATCAGCTGGCCGCCATGGTCCAGGCCCGCGACGAGGGTCTCATCGCCGGTGTCGGCCTGAGCAACGTCAGCCTCGAACAGCTCCGGCACGCCGCGGACGGCACCGAGATCGTCTGCGTGCAGAACCTGTTCCACCTCGCCGACCGCGGCTCGACCCCGGTCCTGGCGGAGTGCATCCGCCGTGGAATCGCCTTCGTGCCGTTCTGCCCGCTCGGCTTGCCGCGCGGCGCAGCCAACCCCGTGCTCACCAGCCCGGTGGTCATCCGGACAGCCGCCCGCCTTGGCGTCACCCCGCCGCAGGTCGCACTGCAGTGGCTGCTGCAGCTGGCGGCCAACGTGCTGCTGATCCCCGGCACCGGCTCCACCGTTCACCTGCTGGAAAACCTCGCCGCAGAGCACGTGACGCTGGATGACGAGGCCCTGCGCGACCTGGCCGGGTTACTGGGTGGGTGAAGCGGTTCCGTTGGCCAGGCGGCGGGCGACGGCGAGTCCTGGCTCAGCGGCGACTCGGTGACCAAAACGGACCTGATCGAGGCCGCCGTCGCCTGCGCACCGGTCTGGTGGAGTTGACCCGGGAACGTGGTGCCGCTAGTTGATCTCAGAGGTGTCGATGCGCGACATGATGCGGTCTGCGGCGAGGCCAAGGCGTCGCAGCTGCTCGGGCGACAGGACATCGATGACGAGCGATCGCACATGGGCCACGTGCCCGGGCGCGGCGTCGGCGAGTGCCTGGAAGCCTTCGTCAGTCAGGATGGCATTGGTGAATCGCCCGTCGGCAGGATCGGGCTCGCGGCGCACTAGGCCTCGCCCCTCGAGGCGCTTGACCAGGTGTGACAGCCGGGATAGCGACGCGTTGGTGACCTCGGCCAGCGAGCTCATCCGCAGGGTCCGCTTCGGGCTCTTGGACAGCATGGCCAGGACCTGGTACTCCACCATCCCCAGGTTCGAGTCGCGTTGCAGTTGCTGGTCGATCGACCAGGGAAGCCAGGTCATCAACCGCACCACGGACAGCCAGGAGTCCACTTCCGCGGCGGTCAGCCACTTCACCGGCGGCTTCTCGGCATCCTGGCGGGCTCCTTCGGACATAGACCCACGATACCGATCACTCGATGATTCAAGTGGTAACTGTGTGCCGGAGCGTGGCCCCGGCGGTGGTTGATTCGAACATGCCCTCGGCGAGCTTCTTGCCGTTCTCCTTCGTCACCAGCGTGCCGAGTTCCTCGGCGTGGGCGTCGAAGTGGTCGGCCATTTCGCTCAGGGCTCGGTGGCGCAGACTGCGGTCCCGGGACCAGGGCGAGGTGCCGAACGCGCGGCGGGCGGCCGCGATGGCGGCGCGGGCCTCGGCTTCGCCGCCGTCGGCCCACCGGCCCAGTACCGCTCCGGTAGCGGGGTTGACCGATTCAGAGACGGCGGCGGACCCCGTCCATTCACCGTCGATCCAGTGCTTGGCGATCTCGCTCATGTGCGGGCTCCTTCGGCGATACGTGAGCGATAGTCACTTGATGACTCAAGTTCTACACTGTGATAACTTGAATTGTCAAGTGAGATAGGTTACGCTTCAGCTGCTCTTATTCAGTCCCGGGCTACTGCAACCGGGCTCCATGGACTGATTAGGACGGTTCGGTATGACTTGACTAATCAAGTCATACCGACTTAGAGTCAACTTGAACGAACAAGTCCAAGCTTCGAAAGGCAGGAGGCTGTCCGGCCATGAAAGTAGTACTCACCGGCGCAACCGGGTTCATCGGATCTCATGTACTGGCGGATCTGCACAAGCACGGCCACGAGGTGACCGCGCTCGTCCGCGACGACGCCCAGGCGGACACCGTCGCCGCCCGCGGCGCCACACCGGTCGTGGTCGACCTCTACGACCGGCCTGCGGTCGCCAGGCTGCTCAGCAATGCGGACGGGGCCATCCACACGGCCAGTCCCGGCGACGCCACCAGCGCAAACCTGGACTCCGCCGTGGTCGATGCGGTGATCGATGCGTTCGCCGGCACCGGCAAGCCCTACCTCCAGATCAGCGGCCTGTGGATCTACGGGGCCAACCCTTCCATCACCGAGGCGTCTGCCTTCAACGCGCCCGCGCTGGTGTCGTGGAAGGAGCCGATCGAACGCCGGGTGCTCGGCGCGACAGGCATGCGCGGAGTCGTGATCGTCTCCAGCGTCGCCTACGGTGACGGCGGGGGCGGGATTCCCGGGCTGCTTCTCGGCTCGCCCCGGGACGAGGCCGGCAACCTGGTCATGCTCGGCACCGGCCAGCAGCACTGGTCCACCGTGCATGCCGCCGACCTGGCGGATTTCTTCCGGCGTGCCCTGGAAGATGACTCGGCGCGTGGCCGCTATGTCATCGGCAACGGATTGCATCCGACCGTGGCCGAACTGACAGACGCGGCCGCGGCGGCGGTCGGCGCCCCGGGAGCGGTCCCCGGTTCCGATAACGAGGCCCGGGCCCGCCTAGGCGACTACTTCGCCGAGGTGCTACTGCTCGATCAGGGCACCGACGCGGCCAGGGCCCGAGCCGAGCTCGGCTGGCATCCGTCTCATCCGTCACTTACCGACGAGTTCCGCCGCGGGAGCTACCGCAAGTGACGGGCGGCCGCCGCTGGCTGGAGGAGGTCTCGCAGCGAATACGATTAATATCGCCACGCCGCAGCACCTGATGGCCAACAACCTGTGGGTGACTACCCTGGCGGGCCTGGAGGTCGCCCGATCGGAAACGTGGGGGACCAGCGCCGAGCGGGCCGCCGACTACCGTGCGGCGAGTCCCGAGCCGATGGCGAACTGCCCGCAGACCGTGCTGGAGCCGATGCTGCTGGTCGCCGCCCGGGAGATGGGCGCCGACATCAGGTTCGGGTGGGAGTTCGCCAGCCTCGCGCAGGATCAGGATGGATTGTCCCGCGGTCGCCGAGCTAGTGACCCACGTCGCCACGGCGGTGGGTCTCCCAGCCGCCGCCGTGTCGGGCTGGGCTCAGGGTGTGACCACGAGTTTGCGTGGTGGCCCGGTCTTGAGGCGCTCCCAGGTCTGGCTGATGTCATCCAGCCATGTGTGCTCCAGGTCCAAGGTGAGCTTCCCGTCGATGGCGTGACGCATCAGTTGCGCGTAGGCGGAACGGCGCACCTCGGCGGGCGTGGCGGCCTGACCGTGGCCCACGAGCGTGAGCAGCTTGTTGCGGAAGGCTGGCGCGGTGATCGTGGACGTGGGCCCGGCGGAGCTCCCGACCTGGATGTACCGGGCGCCTACGTTGGCGTGGTTGATCGCATGGGGGGCGAGCCCGCCCCACAGAAAGTCAACGATCAGGTCGTAGCCGCCGGGTGCTGCGGCGGCCAGGCCGGCGTCGATGGCCTGGTCATCTGCGAGGTCGACGACCGCGTCGGCCCCGCGGTCAGCGGCTTGTTCGAGGGCCTTTCCGCGGGCGGCCCCGACGACCCGGCCGGCGCCCAGGATCCGGGCGGATTGCACCGCCAACTGGCCCGCCGAGCCGCCTGCCCCCAGGACCAGCACCGTCTCACCGGGCTGGAGGTGACCGCGGTAGTCGAGCGCCACCCATCCGGCCAGCCCAGCCACCCCGAGGGCGGCGGCCAGGCCGGGGTCAATGCCGGCCGGAACCGGGAAGCCGGCCGGATCCGGGACCGGCACCAGCTCGGCCAGCGTGCCGTAGGGAGCGGGCGGGCCGGTCAGGTAGCAGCGGGTGCCGTCGCCGAGCTGCACGACCGCCTCGTAGCCAGCGATGTAAGGGGGCTGGAGCCGGCGAAACGGGAACTGGTCGTTCACGATTACGACATCGAGCGGATTCAAGGACGCCGCGACCAGGGTGCCCACCGACAGGCCCGGGCCGGGCTGCGGATCGGCGAACTGGTCAAGGGCCGGCGTGGCGCCGGACCGGCGAATTACTGCTGCTCGCATTTGTTCCTCCGTTAGATGATCGGGCGGGTCAGTTACCCGGGCCGCCGTTCATGAGGATCGCGACCCCGTCGATGGTGATCTCGGCAGTCGGGACGCCGCCCAGTGCGGCTGCGGTCACGGCGCAGGAGCGCGTGATCCATCGAGCGGACCGCGGCCAGTTGGGCGGGCTGGTAGTCAATGAGCAGGAGTGCCGCGTTCTGCGGGGTGATGAGATGGTCGGCGAGCGGGTCGCGCACTGGGCGCTGGTCATGGGAGCGGCTCCTTCTCATAGCGAAAGCGACGCGCCCGACGGTAGCGGCCGTCACGGTGAGCGGCGGTCACCTGATCCTGGTGATCTGCGGTCCGGGGTGAGCTGGCGGACCTCGAGCAGGTCCAGGCCGAGCGCATCGATCTCGGCCAGCACGCCGTACAGTGCCGACCGGTCCAGGAGCCCGGTGAGCACGGTGTGCGCGCCGTGATGGTGCGGGGCCATGGCCGGGAACGCGGACAGTACCGTGGCGCCGAGGTGGCCGTTGATCCGGATCACGTACCGGGCGGGTGCCGGGTCCATGACGCCATCGTCACGGCCTGGCAGGTGACCCCGCATCACCAGGACCGGTGACCGCCGGTCTAGCGCGTGCGGCCGGCCGCCAGCAGCCGCAGCTCCCGCGCGCGCTGCACGGCCGAGGAGCGGTCCCGGACCTGGAGCTTGGCGTAGATGCTGCGGACGTGCGTGCTGACCGTGTTTACCGAGACGGACAGCTCGCCGGCGATCTCAGGCCGGGACAGGTTCGTCGGGAGATATCGCAGCACCCTGAGCTCGCCCGGGCTGAGCTCTTCGACATCCAGCGACGGCGGCTGATTTTCGGCCGCCGGGGATGAGTCGTGCAGGACGTCGAGGATGTCGGCGAGCAGCGCGGCGTGCGCTGTCTCATGCCGCGGCAGGGCCTCGAGCAGCTCCCGCGAGCCCGTCATCGCGAACGGCAGGACGAGCCGGTCAGACTCCGCCAGGGCCAGTGCGCGTTCAGCGGCCTGGTTCGCCGCGCGCTGGTCACCGAGTTCACGACGGGCGAGCCCGGCGAGCAGGTGCGCCTCCACGACCGTGACGTAACCGATGACCGGGGCCGTGCCACCAAGGACATGCTGCACCTCGCCCAGGGCTCCGGCCGGATCGCCTTCGGCGAGGCAGATCACCGCGCAGGCATCACGGATCTCACCGGAGCCGACCCGCTCGTCATCGAGCGCCGCGAGCGCCGCGCGGGCTTCGCCGGGCCTCCCGAGCCGGGCTTGGGTGGCCAGCATCCAGCCGGTCACCTGGCTCGCCAGCGCGTGCGATCCCTCGAGCTGCGATCGCAGGTGTTCGGCCGCGCTGAACTCCTCGAGCGCCTCATGGTGGCGGCCGCGGCCGGCGTGCAGTATCCCGGCCGTCTGGTGCAGCAGCAGCCTGATGTCCGGCCCGGTGTCTGTTTGCAGGGCCCGCGCGGTGCGCCGCAACCACCGCTCGCCCTCATCGAACTC
>JBKQQQ010000455.1:0-7078 GCA_052144275.1 Streptosporangiaceae bacterium | reverse complement strand
ACGCCGTGGATGTGCGGGATGGCCCGGCAGAGTTGTCGCCTGTGCCGGAGAGCCCGGGGGTCCCCGGGGTTACCCCATGGACTTGGCCCCGTCCAGGGATTCGCGGATGATGTCGGCGTGGCCGGCGTGCTGTGCGGTTTCGGTGATGATGTGCAGGAGCACCTGGCGGGCCGACCACGATGCGCCGGGCTGGAACCAGGGGGCCTTCGGAAGCGGGTGCCCGGCGTTCAGGCTGGGCAGGCTGGCGACCAGTTCGTCGGTCCGGCGGGCCACCTCGGCGTAGCCGGCCAGGACGGCGGCCAGCGTTTCGCCGGGCAGCAGCCGGAACTGGTCAGCTCGCTGCGCATAGTCGTCCTCGGTCATGGCGGTGAAGTCCTTCATCGCCGAGGTGCCCTCCAGGATGAAGTTCACCCAGCCCTGCTCGGCGGCCGTGACGTGCTTGATCAGGCCGCCCAGGGATAGCTCGCTCACCGTGGTGCGCTGCCTGGCCTGCTCGTCGGTGAGGCCGCGGGTGGTGAAGCGCAGGAAGTGGCGGTTCTTGGCCAGGGTGGCCAGCAGGTCGGCGCGCTCGCCGTCGGCAGTGGATGCGTCAGCCGGGCCGCTAGCGGCCAGGCCGCCGGTGATCGGGGTGCTAGTTGTCATGATCTGGGCCTTTCGTGGATGCGGGGCGGGATTCCGTTACCGGTCTAAGCCCACGCTACGAGCCATAGCGGCCACTTCCTGACCTGAATTACACGATGATGGTGACATGGCCAGTACCAGCACGCGCACGCTGCGGTTGCTGTCACTGCTGCAAGCACGCCGGTACTGGCCAGGTCCTGAACTGGCCGGACGGCTGCAGGTTTCGCCGCGCACCCTGCGCCGGGACATCGGCCGGCTGCGTGAGCTGGGTTACCCGATCCAGGCTCAGCGCGGCGCCGAGGGCGGCTACCAGCTGGCCGCGGGCACGGCGCTGCCACCGCTGCTGGTCGAGGATGAGGAGGCCGTCGCCCTGGTCATCGGCCTGCAGGCGGCCGCGCAGAGCGCGGTCGAGGGCATCGCGGAGTCCTCGGTGCGCGCGCTAGCCAAAGTGGTACAGGTCATGCCGGCCCGGCTGCGGCGCCGGGTCGAGGCGCTGGGCGCGATGACGGTGCCCGCGAGCTGGGGGAGCGCGGGCCAGGCGAGTGTGGACCCGGGCATCCTCACCACCGTCGCGCTGGCCTGCCGGGACAGCGAACGGCTCCGCTTCTCCTACACCGCCGCCGACGGCCAGCACACCGGCCGGCACGTGGAACCACACCGCCTGGTCCTGCTCGGCCGCCGCTGGTACCTGGTCGGCTACGACCTCGGACGGCACGACTGGCGCAGCTTCCGCCTGGACCGCCTTACCGCGCCACGCGGCACCGGGACACGATTCCGGCCCCGCACGCTGCCCGCCGCCGACGCCGCCGCTTTCGTCCGGGCCGGCGTTGACAGCGTAAGCGCCGCCTACGACGTCGAGGTTCTCATCCAGGCTCCGGCCGCGGCAGTACGCCAGCGGATCGGCCAGTGGGCTGCCGTCCAGGACATTGACGCCACCCGCTGCCGGGTCCGCATGACGGCCGACTCACTGGACTGGCCCGTCATGGCGCTGGGCGCGGTCGGCGCAGGTTTCCAGGTGATCTCCCCGCCTGAACTACTTGACCGGGTCCACGACTGGGGCCGCCGATTCAGCCAGGCCAGCGTCACAACGCACGACGACTGACGCGGCGGTGCTCCTGAGCCGTCACTGACTCGCCGGGGTGACCGCCGGCCAGATGCTGACAGTGCGGGCAATAACACAGCGGCCCGGATCCTGCCGGCGCCTGCACGGTTACGCTCCGCAGAAGGTGCCGGTTACCGTCTCGATCCGTATCGATATGGGCGGCGATGCCGGTTGGCTAGCTGGCCACCGAAGCCGCACCCGAGCGGGCGATTTGCGCGCCGGTGAGCCGATGGGTGGTTGCGGATGCTCGGCGGTACCGGTGCCCGCGATAGTGAACCCCTGTCACGGCCCCGGTGCGCGGTCGCACTGCATGGCTGCCCGGCCATGGCTGGCTCGCCTGCGCCGATGCTGGGTCATGAGCCGAAGGCCTGCAGGAACGCGGCCCGGCTCATCGGCGCCGGGATCGGGCGCCCAGGCTTGGTGTCGGGGTCGCAGACGCCGGCGCCCCACGGATCTTCCCACATTGCGTGCCAGCCGAACAGCGAGCATCCGGAGATGAAATCTGCCATGGCGCGGACGAACATCGCGTTGTCGCCGCCGCCGAGATAACTGCTGCCGGTCTTCCACAGCACCAGGCCCCACTCGGGGAACGACAGGGGCTTGCCGTGGTTGAGCGCAAGGGAGTACCAGCCGCGCAGCGAGTCCCGCTCCGTCAGCATGATGTCGAGCACGTCCTGCTCCTGCGCGGTGGTCGTGCCCGCGGCGTTCCCGGGATAGACCTGCTTCCCGGCGCTGTTCTTCTGCGTCCAGTCATAGACATCGACGCCGATCTCATCGACATAGCCATCACCGGGATAGCAGCTCTCGGTGCCCGTGGCCGTCAGATTGCCGGCACCCAGGGAAGGGTTCCAGCAGAACCGGAAAGCCGCGCCGGGCAGCCCGCGCAGCACGGTGACGACGTGGCTGTACCCGGCGATGTAGGACGCCTGGCCGCCTTCGGCGACTTGCCACGGGTACCAGTTGCCATTGAACTCGCGGCCGATGCGCAGCAGTGCGCCGCCCAGCCCGAGACCGATCAGGCGGTTGCCGAGTGCTTCCCAGTGCGTGTCGTTCACCCCGCTGGCTTCGTCGGCCCATGTCGTGCCGCCGCTGCCAGCCGATGCCCCGCAGCAGGCGGGGACGCCGAGCGCTAGCTGCCGCTGCCCGAGCACGTTCTGCCACACGCTCACATCGGCTGTCCTGGTCAGGTTCCCGTTCTCAAATTGCGCCCATGAGGTGGGCTGCTCGGCCATGAAGTCAACAACCTTCTGCACTTCACGGCCGATGAAGTTCTCGTAGACGCCGATCGCGGAGATCCCGCAGCCGCGCCCGCGGTAAACCCCGATGGGGATGCCCGCGCCCGGTGTACTCACCGCCATGCCTCCTTCGACGATCCAGCGACGCTTTGCCGGAGGTCCCGGATCCCACCGCAGCGGCAGCCGCGCGGTGCAGGCCCGCAGGCTGACGCCCAAGCCGCAGCTGACGGCTTCGCCGGCCGGTTCAGCTCTGGGGATGACCGTGGCCGCCACGGGAAAGCCGCTTTGGCACCGCCCATTCGCAGGTGAATCGGTACTTGCCGTCATGGCCGTTGCGGAGGCTGCAGACAAGGCCACCGCCATCCCCGGCCGAATAGATGGAGCGGCTGACCTCCCGCGCTGATACATCCAGCAGGGTTTCTTTCTCAGTTCGGCAGCGGGACGAGCGGGCAGCGGTCCTGAAACGAGAAAGCCGCCGCTGGCTGCCCAGCGACGGCGTGCGCATCCAAAACGCCCTGCGCGAGTTCTGGCACCTCACATGGTTCGGCCGCCGGACATCGCGGGTGAGCCGCACGCCCGGACGGTGGCCTCGTCCCGCCGGTTGCGGGTCGCCGTGCTCAGTTCAGCCAAGTGGCCGCGACGAATCAGCTGGTGAGGCGCTTGTCGTCCGCGCTAACCCGTGCTTCCGCCGGCACCGAGGTCCGACAGCCCGGCGCCCTGGAGCGGGGGCAGCGCGCAGGCGCGCATCCGCCTGAGCAATCGCGTGTCGACGGGCCGCACGAGCGGATGCGTTCCACCGTTGCGGTCGGCGTCGGCCTCCCACCGCGCCCGCCGGGCCGTGAGCGTCGCGGCGTCCTCCAGTTCCGTGCAGTCGAGGGTGTCGCGCTTGATGTCGACGACGATGGTGTCGCCGTCCTCGATAAGCGCGATCGGCCCTCCCAGCGCCGCCTCCGGGGAGACGTGCCCGATGACCAGTCCCACCGAACCGCCGGAGAAGCGTGCGTCGGTCATGAGCGCAATGGTGATGCCGCGCCGGCGGCAGAGCGCGGTGATCCGCGACGTGGGATCGAGGAGCTCGGGCATGCCCGGCGCCCCGCGTGGACCCTCGTAGCGGATCACCACCATGTCGCGGTCCTCCAACCGTTCGGGCGCGGTTGCGAGCGCCTCGATCAGCGCCGCCTCGCTGTCGAAGACGCGGGCGCGGCCCGCGAACCGTCCCCCCGCCATACCGCCCTCGACGCCGGCGAGCTTGATAACGGCGCCGCCGTCCGGGGCGAGGTTGCCGTGGAGCAGCCGCAGGCCACCTGCCGGCTTGAACGGTGCGGACAACGGATGAATCACCTGGCCGTCGGGCGCCGGCGGATCGAGACGGGCGACCTGCTCCGCGAGCGTCTCGCCGGTACAGGTGATGCAGTCGCCGTCGAGCAGGCCCGCAGCGAGGAGCTCGCGCACGATCACCGGGAGTCCGCCCTTCGCGTCGATGTCGACCATGGAGTAACGGCCGAAGGGACGGACGTTCACCAGCACCGGCAGCGTGCGGGAGACGCTGTTGAACTCATCCTGGGTGATCACCTCGCGCCAGAAATCGATGCCCGCGGCGCGGGCGAGTTCGGGTGCGTGGAGCACGACGTTGGTCGAACCACCCAGGGCGATCGCCACCAGCGTGGCATTGCGCAGCGAGGCGGGGGTGACGATGTCGCGCGGGCGGATGGTGCGCGCGAAGAGCGTCTGCAGCGCGTCGATCAGCTGCGCGGGGAACTCCTCGATGCGCCGGCGATCCTCCGACGCGGGACTCACCATGTGCAGCGGCTCCATCCCGCAGGTGGCGATGAACGACTGCATGGTGTTGTACGTGAACATTCCGCCGCAGCTGCCGTGGCCGGGCGAGGCCTCCAACGCGATGCGGCGGCGTTCCTCGGGCGACTCGGCCGCCGACTGGAAGCAAGAGATGATGTCGATCGGCTCGCCGGTACGGGAGTCAACGCCGGGCCGGATCGAGCCGTCGGACATGATCACCGCGGGGACGTTGCGTTCGAGGATCGCGGCAAGGGTTCCCACCGGTGGCTTGTCGCAGGCCACGACGGCGATGACGCCGCGGACGTCGCTCCCCTCGAGGTGGAGGCACACGCCATCGTTGGCTGTCTCGCGGCCGATCAGCGAGTAACGCATCTCCGGCGTGCCATTGCGCTGGCCGTCGGAGATGCCGCCCGCGAAGTTGGGCGCGATGACCCGCACCGGGAGATCGGCGCGGACGACCCGGCGCCGCAGCTCGGCCTGGATCGCCTCGACCTTCGCCGGCACGCCCGCGTAACAGATGCTGTCACCCATGTTGCCGACGACTCCCCAGGCGGGGCAGTGGATCTTGTCCGGGTCCTGTTCCTGGAGCCGCGCCGTCGCAACCGCCTGCGTGTCCTGTCCCGGCTTCCACTCCTCGGCGCTGCTCACCGTCAATCCCTTGAGTTCCGCATTCGGATCGCGGCTGATGTTACCAGGGCTTGGAGGTCTGCCCGGCGCGGCATGCGCCACGCCGCGGATCTCTCCGCGTGGCGGGCGATCTGGTTGGCAACGAACGGGCCGGGGAGCGAGCGCTCCCCGAGGAAGGCCATCTTCGGCATGCCCAGGCAGACCGCGTGTCCGAACTCATACCCATATTGTCCGCTGGTGGTGTTCCGGCCCTAGCCGCCGTGCCTCTCATCATGTGCAGCCGCAGGCACAAATGAAGGAATCTATCCTTTGTGCTCGACGCAATGCATGCCTCGGGGCCGGTGGTAGAAACGGACGGAGGGGCCGGCCGCGGCGACCGGGACAGGCTGGCCATCCCCGCGACGACTGGGGTGAATCGATGCACGAACGGCCCGATGTCCGTCTTCCGCTCTCCCGCGGCTGCCCATTCCGCGTGCCGCCGGAGTACGGCCGGCTGCGCGACGAACGAGGCCTGGCCACGGCCGAACTGCCAGGCGGCATGCTGGCCTGGCTGGTGACGCGGCTGGACGATGCGCGCACCGCTCTGTCGGCGCCCGGGTTCACCGCCGACCGCTCGGACCCGTCATTCCCGATGCCGCAGAAACCGCCCGTCCCGGCGGGGGCGCCGCGGCCCGCGCTCACGGCCGCCCAGCGCCGGGCCCGCAGCCGGGAGGCGTCGCTGATCGGCATGGATCCGCCGGAACACACGGCGGCGCGACGCGCAGTGATCAGCGAGTTCACAGCCCGGCGGGTGCAGCGGCTGCGGCCCCGGATCCAGCAGATCGTCGACGAGCAGGTCGGCGCGATGCTGGGCACCGGGCCACCCACCGACCTGGTGTCGGCGCTGTCCTTGCCGGTGCCATCGCAGGTCATCTGCGAGCTGCTGGGGGTGCCGTACGCGCGGCACGAGTTCTTCCAGTCCTGCAGCGCGATGCTGTTTAGTCATCAGGTGGCCGCCGAGCAGCGGTTCGAGGCGCTGAGGGAACTGTTCGGCTTCCTGGGCGAGCTGGTCTCGGCGGAAGAAGCCGCCCCGGGTGACAACCTGCTCGGCCGGCAGGTCATGCGGCGGGCCACCGCCACCGACGACGACCACCGCGACCTGGTCAGCCTGGCGTTCTTGCTGCTGGTGGCCGGACATGAGACCACGGCCAACATGATCTCGCTCGGCGTGCTGGCCGTGCTGGCCGAACCCGCGGAGCTGATGGCCGCGATCACGGACCCGGACCGGGCCCCGCTCGCGGTGGAGGAGATGCTGCGGTACTTTTCCATCGCTGACATTGGCACCGGCCGCTTGGCGCTGGCCGAGACCGAGATCGGCGGCACCCTGGTCGGGGACGGCGAGGGCGTGATCATCTCCTTGCTGGCCGCTAATCACGATCCCGCGGCGTTCCCGGACCCAGGCCGACTCGACCCGGCGCGCTGGAACCGACCGCACGTGGCCTTCGGGTTCGGCCCGCACCAGTGCCTCGGGCAGAGCCTGGCCCGCGCCGAGCTGGAGATCGTGTACGCGACGTTGTTCCGCCGGATTCCCGGGCTGCGGCTGGCCGTCACGCTGGACGAGCTTGCGGTCAAGGACGACGGGTTCGTCTACGGGCTGCACGAACTGCCCGTCACCTGGTAACCCTCCGGCCAGGCCCATCAAGGCGCGCCGATACTA
>JBKQQQ010000454.1:0-4615 GCA_052144275.1 Streptosporangiaceae bacterium | reverse complement strand
ACCACGACCGCATCCTCGGGGAGCCTGTCGCCCGGCTCCGCGAACGACAGGACGGCGTTCGGGGGGTTGTCCGCGAAGCTGTTGTCCCCTGCTGCCCAGTTGGCGACGAAATGACGAGACATCATGTGCCCGACCTCGCGCTGGGGACGGTCGGCGAAGTAAAGCGTTGACGGCGACAGGCCATGCAATGTGATGGTTCCCCGGTCGCTGGTCATGCTCGCCGCGGTCTGGACGAACAATGCTTCCATGTCCTCAAGCTGCTGCTCGGTGACTTCACTCATCGTGGCTCCTCTCTCACGCCGCGGTGGTCGCCATTCGGGCTGGGAAGCGGCCCGAGGTGCTTGTCATACGCTTCCAGGGCCGCCTCTAGCGTGAGCGGCCCGCGAAGCCACCGAAGCCGCGACGGGACCTCGGAGTAATCCACGTAAGGATTATCGCCGCAGCCAGGGCAGATGAGTTCGAAAACGCCGGTGTAGCCGCCTTCGACGCGGCCGTCCACGATGCGGACCGGCTGGCGCCGCACGAATGCCGTCCTGCCATGGCCGGGCTGACCGGCAAGCGGGAATACCATACCGACTATAGGCCCCATGCGCAGCCACGGGTCACGGCGATCGTGCAGACGCAGCGCAGGGACGGCGGCCAGACGGACACCAGGTCCGGTACCGGTCACAGTGTCAGGCTCACCAGGACTGCTCACTCAACTCACCCCAGGCAGTAATTCCTGCGCTGCCGGGGTCTGGAGCAGCATATTTTTATTCTCACTAGACGATACACGCAAGCGCTGCGCGACGAAATGTCCAGCCGAGCTGGACAGTGCCTGGTGAAGCTTTGTTTCCCGGCCGGAGGCCACGGTGAAGTGCTGCGGGGTAGTCGGCCTGGAACTCCTATAGCTGCGGCCAAGGGCAAAGTACGGGCGGCGGAGTGCCCCGTCAGCGCTTCGGCTTGCCGAGATCAGAAGGGCGGGTCGTCACTGCAGGTGCCGCTTTCTCGCGGGTCCGGGAGCGGCGAGCGGCGGTAGATCCGCAGCAGGGCCTCGGCGATGGTGGGGCCGGATCGGATCCGGAGCCGATGCTGGCGCCGTCCCAGCCGAGAGCGGTCGCCACGAACGCGGGGGTTGCGCGGCTCGGTCGTGACGGTGCCGTCCTTGTCGCATGCGCCGGACTGGCCTGGGTCGTACTGCAGGGTGACGGTGCCGTCTTCCTCGAGAAGCGCCTGCAGGTCGATCCGCTCCGCATTGCCGGGCAGGCCGTCCAGTGCGCGGGCGTCGATGACGGCGGCGCCGGGCTGGCGGTGCCGGACGAGGATCTGCGGAACTGGCGAGGGGAACCGGGTCGCGGCGTCCACGACCTCGCCGAGCCGGGCCCGGGCGGTGCTCAGCGGCCACACCGGGCACCTGCCGGGGTCGGGGACTTCCGACGGCGGGACGACGGCGGCCCAGTCGGGACGGCTGGGCCCGCCGCGTCGATCACGCGCGATTGGGCCTTGCCTTGCAGCTGAGCACGGTGAGGTACCTGGGGACGTTCCTGCCCGACCCGCTTTTCCCGCGGTGGTGATCGAGCAGTGGTGACGACCGGGCCGCCGGACTTGTCGCACCTGCACCCTGCCGCCCGGCAGCTCGCAAGGCTGCCCGCCGGGGAGCGGCTGCGGCACGTGCGCGCCGACCGGTGGATCGGCTACACCCGGGCCGCCCAGGCCCTGGACCGGCTGGAGGCCCTGTTCGGGTGGCCCGCTAAGCAGCGGATGCCGAACCTGCTGGTCATCGGGCCCGGCCGTCGCAGGCTAAGCCGGATGGCGTAGCGTGGTGGACTGGTGAAAGCTCGTATTCGTATTAGTCGTGTTAGGCGACTGGCTGGGTTCGCGGTTACTGGCTGTGAGGAGATTGGGCAGTCGGTGGGAGCCGGCCGGTTCCGGCCGTCGGATCCGGGTATCCGGTTAGTGAGCGCGGTATTCCGCTGATGACGTGGTGACCGGCCAGCGTGGTCGTTGCGCCGGCTTGTTCAGGAAAGGCGGCTGAGCCGCCGGAAGCAGTACCCGGCCAGGGCCAGGGCCAGGGCGAGGTAGATCGCGGTCTCGGTGGCCTGGAAGCGCCAGTAGCGGCTGGCGGGCTGGTAGGTGATGGCCTCCCGGATGCCGTGGCTGCCCAGACAGGCAAGGAAGCCGGCCGGCCCCGTTGCCGGTGCACCGGAGCCACTCTGCGTAGCCTGGCTCGTGCCGGTGTTCGTGCCGCGGGTGTTCGCTATCGATGCGCAGGCGGCCGGGGTGGTGCTGACTGGCTGCCCGGCGGCGTTGACCGGTCCGCTGGACAGGAGCCAGGCACCGGGCTGGCCGGGGATGTTGACGGCGAAGAGCGTGAAGGTGCTGCCGCCCGGGCCGGACTGTGCCGGTGAGAAGTTCCCTTGCCCGCTGACCGGGATGGCCACGTGGTCGGCCGGGGCGAGGTTGGGGCGGATCCACAGCGGCATGGCGACCTGGAGGGCGGCGAAGATGGCCAGGGTGACGGCCATGGCCGGGATGGTGCGCCGGATCAGCGCCCCGGCGGTGACGCCGAGGGTGAAGGCGAACGCGGCGTAGCCGATCGGGGTGATGCCGTGGGTGGCGAAGTTCAGCTGGCTGAACCGGCTCTGGGCGACACCGGCGCCGGAGCCGTCGGCGGCGGCCTGGCTGATCGGCACTGCCCACCAGGTCTGCATGAGGCTGAGCGCCTCGGTGACGGCCATGGCGGTCAGGCCGGCGATGGCGAGCTTGACGGCTAGCCACCGGGTCCGGGTGAGGGACTGGTTCCAGGCCAGGGCGGCGGTCCCGGTCTCCAGTTCGCGGGCGATCAGCGGCGCGCCCCAGAACAGGCCGATGACGGCGGGCGCCAGCAGGATGATCCCGGTGCTGAGCAGGAAAAGCACCCCGTAGGGGCTGCGGGCCAGCGACGCGGTGAAGTAGGTGGCCGGGCTCAGGCAGCTGCTGCCGTGGCAGCTGTCGAGCCCGTCGGCGGCGTACGTGCTGGCCAGGTGCGGCCCGGTGGCCGCGAGCAGGATCGCGAAGGCGGCCAGGGTCGCGGCCGCGGTGATGGCCTGGATGCGGAACTGAAGCATGCTGAGCCGGATCATGACACTACTCCCAGGTGCTGACGGCGGGCCGGCGTGTCATCGCCGGCCCGGCTCATGTAGGCCAGCACCAGGTCCTCCAGGCTGACCGGCTTCACGGCCCAGGCCGGGTCGAGGACCGGCCCGTCGGTGCGGACCAGCAGGCTGCTCTGCTTGTCGGTGTGGCTTTCGGTGATGACTTCCTGGCCCGCCGGAAGGGTACCGGGGTCGCGGCGCGGCCCGGACAGGCGGTGATGCGAGGCCAGCAGGTCGCTGACCTGCCCGGCGACCCGGACCCGGGAGGCGATGAGAACGACCAGGTAGTCGCAGACCCGTTCCAGGTCAGCGACCAGGTGGGAGGACAGCACGACACTGAGGCGCTGATCGGCGACCGCCTCCATCAGGCCCTGCAGGAACTCCCGCCGGGCCAGCGGGTCGAGGCTGGCGACCGGCTCGTCGAGGAGGAGCAGTTCGGGCCGCTTGGCCATCGCCAGGGTGAGGGCGAGCTGGGCCCGCTGCCCGCCGGACAGCGACCCGGCGCGCTGCCTAGGGTCCAGGGCGAGCTGCCCGATCCGCTGCTGTGCCAGGTTGTCGTCCCAGCCGGGGTTGAGCCAGGCGCCGAGGCGGAGATGATCGGCGACCGTCAGCCTGGCGTAGACGGCGGTGTCCTGGGCGACGAAGCCGACCCGGGCCAGTTGCGCCGGCCCGGCCGCGGGGCGCTGGCCGAGGACGGTGATCGTGCCGCGGGTCGGCGTGAGCATCCCGGTGGCCAGGCGCAGCAGGGTGGTCTTGCCCGCGCCGTTCGGGCCGACCAGGCCGGCGATCGCGCCGGCCGGCACCTCGAGCGTGCACACGCGCAGCCCCCATACGTGGCCGTAGCGCCGGCCGAGCCGGTCGGCCCGCAGTGCCGGGGCACCGCCGCCGGCGTCGTCCTGAACCATCAGACCCTCTCTTTCCTCAGGCCGTGGCGGGTCACGGCGATCAGCGCCGTCACCGCCTCGTCGCTGAGCCCGGCCTCTTCAGCGGCGCGCAGCCATTCCTCCAGCGACGCCCGCAGGGCCTGCTGCGCGTCCGGCACCACCGGAGGCGAGCTGGCCGTGATGAATGTGCCCTGGCCCGGCCGGCCGCCGGCCAGCCCTTCGTGCTCGAGCTGCCGGTACGCCTTGACCACCGTGTTCGGGTTGATCACCAGGTCGCTGGCGACGTCCTTGACCGTCGGCAGCCGGTCTCCCTCCCGCAGGTAGCCCAGCAGCAGCGACTGCCGGACCTGGTGGACCAGCTGCAGGTAGGGCGGGACGCCGGAGGAGCCGTCGAGCCGGAACCGGAACATCCGCCTTCTTCCATCATGATATGAAACTATGATGTTGGTATAACGGTAGAGGCGATGAGTCTCGCCGTCAAGGAGGCGCCGCAGCCCGCGCAGTCTCCGGCCGGTTCAGCCAACTCGCCGAGCGTGGTGGGCCCAGGGTCCGGCGCATCGAGGCGCAGCAGCAGGTCAGCCTGCGAGGGTCGCAGTCACGGCAGCCGCGCCACATGGT
>JBKQQQ010000453.1:0-7075 GCA_052144275.1 Streptosporangiaceae bacterium | reverse complement strand
TTCGGGCCAGTGAAAGTCAGTGTGCTGGAGTGAGTGGCGGCCTGCAGCGTCCTTGACCCATAAGCACACGATACCTGTAACGATATGAATATCTCTGAATGATAATGCATAGCCCTGCAGTGTACATACAGCAGCGAAATTCTTCTTTACAGAAGAAATTCGAAAATGTGTCCGAGGGGGGACTTGAACCCCCACGGAGGTGGTACATCCCCGAATCGGGGATCTATCACCACTCCAAAGTAGCATGCCGCCGACGCCCGGCCCGGCAATTCGCGATGGGAGTTAGCGGTTCGCGGCAGTCTTCGCTATCGGGACCGGAGCCCTGGGAGAATGGCGAGCCCGCAGCTTGAAGAGGGCGACCGGGGAATGCTGCCGTACTGCGTCACCGGCCTCGGTGCGCCGCTCCACCGGGACCGCGTCAGCTGCGGCACGATCTGCCATGTGTTAGCGACTTCGCTATATGACGATCCTGCGGCTGGAGTGTGTGGCGACGCCCCGGCAGGGCTCGATGAGCATCCCGAGCACGGACTGCGAGTGCTGACGAGGCTCCGGCGCCTGGCTCACCCTGGCGCCGGCGGCCTGTTGGCGTCCTCATACCGCTCCGCGGCCTACGACGGCGTCTCATCGGCGGCGGTGAGGACGGCCAGGGTAGGGGAGAGGGCAAACCAGCACGGGACCGAGGAGGACTGATCATGAACGCCCGACGCTACGACGCAGTCCTGTTCGACCTGCTGACCGCCCTTCTTGACTCGTGGACGCTATGGGCCGAAGTAGCCGGGATCCGCGCGCAGCGCGCCGTTGGCGTGAGCAATACCTGGCGCTGACCTTCAGCACGGGCCGGTACGTACCCTATGAGTCACTCGTCGCCCGGGCCGCCGCGATAGAAAGGTTGGACTCGACGCTCATACAGCGGCTGACGCAGGCGTACGGGCAGCTGCGGCCGTGGCCCGAGGCCCCGCGCGTGCTGGCCACGATCGCCGCCACCATGCCGATCGGCACGGTGACGAACTGTTCCGACGGGCTCGGGCACCAGGCCGCCGATCTGGTTGGCGTGCCGTTCGAGGTGATGGTGACCGCGCAGAGCGCTGGAGCCTATATAAGCCGCAGCCCGAGCCGTACCGGCGGGCACTCGACATGCTCGCGTTGCCGGCCGAACGAGTCTTGTTCGTGGTCGGGTCGCCATATGACATCCCCGGCGCCGGGCAGATCGGCATGGATGTGTGGTGGCACAACCGGATCGGCATGCCCGCCGACCCGGGCGCACCGCCCACTCGCCGAGCATCGATCACTCGACCTGCTCCCGGCCTTTGTCAGAGGCGCGGGCGGGTGACCCAGCGGGCGCCGTCATGATGACGATAAACGAGTTCGAGGCGATGGCCCTGGAGCTGTCGGGGGTACGGCCCGCGGATGGACAGCAAAATTCCGCCCTTGTCGCTGGATGCTGTTTCGGGCTCGCTGGCGCGAGGCAGCGTTACCTTTACCAGGCCGCTAGTGATCAGCGTGGCATGTCGGCCAGGCACGCCATGAGCTAGCACCAGATGGCCGGACCTGAACCGCCGACTGCGGCTAGGCCTGGGACGCCCGCGCGGGGCCGGTTGCTGACACTAGCCGCCGGGCTGTTCGCCGCCTCTCGGTAGCGTTGCCTAGCCATTCCGGAGAGCCGAATAGAAGTAAGCGCCCGCTGATTATCACTGCCGTCGCGCTAGCACATTCGGGCAGTTGTCCAGGCTGACCAGTTGCGGCCATTGCGTGACATGCGGACGGCGGTCGCGGCGTTCGCGGCCGGGTTGAGCATGCGGGGCCCACCGTTGTGGATCTGCCACAGGCCCCAGTCGTTGGTCCGGCTGATGGCGTTGGGGTTGCCGCCTGATTCATGCTTGGCGATGCAGGCGGCGTGGGAGGCGGTCCTGCCGCTGCCGCCTGCGGCCATCCAGATGTGTTCGAGCGCGGCGAAGCTGTAGCGGGCGGTGAGCGGCCTGGTGAAGGCGTCCAGGACGGCGCCTTGGTGTGGCTGGGCCGCGGCGGCTGGCCCGGTTGCGCTGGCGACTGTGGTGGCGCTGGTTGCTGCGCCCGAGGCGATGGCGGCGGCGGCGATCGCCCAGCCTGCTGCCGCGACGGTGAGTGCGGAGAACTTGCGGTTGGGTATCTTCTTGGTAGCCAAGATGACCTTTCGGTTGTGCACTTGGCGTGCTCGGCGTCCACCCATGGGCGTATGCCCGCCGCCAGCGAGAGCGGCGGCTAAGCATCGGCGTGCGCACGTGTCGCAGGGTCAGGGCGACGGGCCACTTCGGCAACTTCGGCAACTTCGCGCACGCTGGGTGCTGGAAACCACCATGCCAAGATTCAGCCCGGAAGGTGCCCGAATCCGGAATAAGACACTGTGACCTACATCATCCCGGTTGCCCGATTCGGGGATAGCGCCGGGATAAACCGGGCTGATGTAGCAGCGGAACGAGAAGTCACGCTAAGGATCCCATCCCAGGCGGGTCTAGCGTGAATGGCCGGTACCGGACCACCAGCCGACCACCCACCACCGGACTCCGGCCGCTACGAACCGATTTACTCAGGATCCTGTACCGATCCTCGTCACAGGCCGATGGGGGCGGCTGCCCGCCAGCGGTCAACCTGCGCCGCGTCCAGCGCGTCCAGGTCGGGCCGTCGTGGCAGTCGACCTGGTGCGGGTGCGGGCGGTCATCGACCGCCTCATCGCCGACGTGGACGAGCTCGTCCGGGCCCGGCGGGCAGGGGACCTGGACACCGCCGCGGTGCTGCCCGACCGGCGGGCGGAGCGCCGCCGCGGCTGGCCGAGCCGGACCTGGAATTCCGGGCCTTCTGCGCCCGCAGGGGCTGCCCGCTTCGTCAACCCCGCAACTGGAGCGGGCCTGGGACGCCTGGCAGGCCGAGCGGTACCAGCGCGGCGAGACTGGCCAGCGGCCGGGCTACACCGACAACCCGTTCCGGTCACGCTGACCACCCGCCCGTCGTGCCCGCGTTCAGGGAACTGGACGCCGTAGCAGTGCTGACGGCTCGATTGTTACCGGCCCCCGTAGACGGCACGCGGTTCCTGCCGAAGGTCGCTGGTGACTCCGTGATCAGTGCCGAAGGTCCGCCGAAAGAAGGCCTTAGTCCCTGCTACCAGAACGTTACTGGCGGGTAACCCAGCTCTAGTGGCACCTAGTGCCACGATGCACCGTGCGGCCGACAGGGGACGTGCCCACACGGTGGCGAAGGAGGGAGAACGATGAACGAAACATCGATCATCGACACTGTTAGGTGCCACTGCGGGTACGTCGCGGGCGGCTACGACCACACCCTGCCCGCCGACTATCGGCTCGGGTCATGCCCGAGCTGCGGAGCGCGCCTGGAGCCTGTGTCGTGGGCGCTGACGGCGGGCCATGGCCTCAGCCGGCACACCGGTGTCGAGTGGAGCAACGCCACCGACGTCCCTGGCCACCGCGAGTACGCCAGCGTGAGCATCCCGGCTGAAGAGGTCCTGTGATGGACGCGACCGGGCACAACATTGCTGAGGCGGCCAGGCTGTACCCCTAGATACGCAAGGAGGTTGTCAGCGGCGGATGCCAGAAGGGAAGGTCTACGACCTAGTAACGCCCCGAAGAGAAGGCAGCGTGAGAGCGATGGTCACGGCGGAATTCACCGAAGCCGAGGCGCAGGCGGCGGTCGTGGCGGCTGACCTGTATCCGTCCGTTACCGTTAAAGATGCGAAGCCGATAGCGGCGATGCGCCGGAACTTTGACGAACCAGCCAGCGAGTCCACCGTCGCTGAGAAGCGGCAACCCCGCTCGGCTACTCGCTACTGGTGAACGCGGCTAGCAGGCCAGCGGTACTCCGGCCACTCCCGCATTTTGCCTGCATGAGCAGTACTTGCGGATCGTGGAGTACTGCGTTTCCAATAGCCTGCGCTGCCGTCAGGTGCACGACGACAGGATGGGTCCTGGCCAGGGAGCCTGGGAGGTACCGAGACAGATGTCTCAGTCAAGTAGCAGAGCGGGCTATGGGGCCGGAAGAGGTGAGGCTGATGAGCGGTCGGGTAGCAGGAAAGGTCGCGCTGGTCACGGGGGCGGCCCGCGGCCAGGGCCGGGCGGACGCAGTGCGGCTGGCACAGGAGGGCGCCGACGTCATCGTCGTGGATGTCTGCGCGCCGCTGCCCAGCGTGCCGTATGACTCGGCGGCGCCGGAGGACCTGGCCGAGACGGTGCGGCAGGTGGAGAAGACCGGGCGCCGGGTGATCCCCGGGATCGTGGACATCCGGGACCTGGACAAGCTGCGGGATGTCGTGGACGGCGCCGTGGCCAAGCTCGGTCGGCTGGATGTCATCGTGGCCAACGCCGGGATCTGCGTGCCGAAGCCGTGGGACAAGGTGACCCCGCAGATCTTCGCCGACACCATCAGCACGAATGTGACCGGCACATGGAACACCGTGATGGCCGGGACGCCGCACCTGGTCCGGGCCGGCGGCGGTTCGATCATCTTGATCAGCTCGGCGGCGGGCCTGAAGGTGCAGCCGTTCATGGTGCCGTACACAACCAGCAAGTTCGCGGTCCGCGGCATGGCCAAGGCGTTCGCGGCCGAACTGGGCCAGCACGGCATCCGGGTGAACAGCGTGCACCCGACCGGGGTCAATACCCCGATGGGCAGCGGGCAGATGCGGGCGGAGATCGAGGCGGCGATCGCCGGCTACCCCCGGCTGGGGGCCATGTTCATCAATATGCTGCCGGTGGACGGCACCGAACCCGAGGATGTGGCGGAAACCGTGCTGTTCCTCGCCTCGGACGAATCCAAGTACATCACCGCGCACGAGATCGCGCCGGACGCCGGAGTCACGGAGTTCTGAGATGGCAAGACTAGAACATCCGGGCCCGCTGGAGGACGGCGAGAGTAACCAACTACGGGGTCGCGTGACCTGTGTGGTTGTAGGTGCCTGACGGGGTGTAGGTTCCGGGGTCGTGGAGTCTGAGCGTGCCGAAAACCTCGTCGACGTCATGCGACCAGGCGGTATTCGTTGATCAGGCAACCGGTGTGAGTCTGCCTTCGGACGCGGTACCGGTCGAGATCGACCGGTTCGGGGAGGGGTTTCAGCGGCGCGGCTGCGTCCAGGGAGCGGTGCGGCCGGTGCTGATTGTGGAGCTCGCGCCGACATCCGCCGATCCAGCGTTCGATGATCGCGTTCATGCGCGGTGTCCGGACATTGCACAGCACGGTCCGGACACCGGCATCGGCAAGGACCGCGTCGAATGCGGCGGTGAAGTCCGGGCCGCGATCGCGGATCACGAACTTGACCCGGGTGCGGCAGTTCGCCGAGGTCCATGATCAGGTTGCGGGCTTGCTGGGCGGTCCACGCTCCGGTGGGATGCAGCGTGACTCCGAGAATCCTGATGCGCCTGCTGGCCTGCTCGATCACGGCCAGGACGTAAGCCCGGGTGCCATCGAGAAGGTCGGCCGTGAAGAAGTCGCACGCCAGGATCGCCTCGGCCTGGGAGCGCAGGAACAACGACCAGGCTGGCCCGCTCCGCCGCGGCGCGGGATCGATGCTGGCGTTCTTCAAGATCTCCCACCGTCGATGCCGGGACTCGTACCCCCAGGCCGGCCAGTTCCCCGTGGATCTGCGGTAGCCCCAGCCGGGGTTCTCGCGGGCCAGGTCATCACGAGCGGTGAGCACGGCAGCGGCGTTCGTGCCGCCGCCGGCCGGGCCCGGGACCCGGCTGGGTGGTCGGCGTGATCGCCGGCGCGGGTTTTCAGTGTGCCCCCCGCTGGGGATGCCCGGAAGGCCTGATTTCGTATAGACATGATGACGGAGCGTGGTTGAATGCGGCAGGGGATCACGCCCCGGTTGTGGCTACGCCGGCCCGTTCGCCGGGCTGGACGTTGAGATGAGGCTGTGCATGGCGCTGGAGGATTCGTGGATCTGAAGCTGGGTCACTACAGCAAGGACGGCATCGAGGTCGTCGACGTCGAGGGCGAGATCGATATCTATACGGCGCCGCGGCTGCGTGAGCTGCTCATCGATCTGGCCGGCAAGAACAGCTGCCAGCTCGTCATCAACCTGGAGAAGGTCGGCTTCCTGGACTCCACCGGCCTCGGGGTGCTGGTCGGGGGCCTGAAGCGGGTGCGGGCGCACGACGGGTCGCTGGATCTGGTCTGCACGCAGGAGCGGATACTGAAGATCTTCCGGATCACCGGGCTGACGAAGGTCTTCGGCATCCACGAGACAGTGGACCAGGCCATCGCGGCCAAGAAGGGGCGCCGGTAAGGAACCTGTCACCGAAGGCGACGTAGCCGGGGCTTCGGGGCTATCGGAGGGGACGCAGTCACACCGGGACTGCGGGAGAAACGGTGCCGGCCCGGTTGCCGGCCACGCTGGCTTTGCAACGCCTTTTCCGGCAATCACCGGGCGGTGCCCGCCCGGCCCGGGCCGCCGCTGGTGATCATGCCGTGAATCGTTCGATTTACAACACGGAGAGCCCGCCCCGGGGATCAGCCCAGATCGCCGACCGCGGACGCCAGCCAGCCCGCCCACGCCCGCGAGGAGCATCGCCACTGGGACACGTCCGCGAGGTCAACCTGGGCGGCCGGTTGCCGGCGGCACGTGAAAAGCCACGACTCGGCGGGCCTGCTCAGCGAGCCGGGTCACCGGCTCGTGCGGTGCCGGGGCTTTCAGCGCGGGGGTTAGGCACCGCGCTTCCGGCCCCATCGGCTTGCCTGCCCGGCATCAGGGGAGTTTTCAGCCCTGCCTGGGTCGCGCGGCGGCCGTTAGCGTCACTTGCCGGGGGCAGTTCGATGCCGGGCCGGTCGGTGCCCGTGAGGAGGGCCAGGACTTCGCCGACGGTACGTTCCCGGCTGGCGGGCTCGGGCAGCGGCAGGTGCGCCTGGATCTGGTAGCGGTTGCGGCGGCCGTCCTTCTGCTTGACGAGGTAGCCGGCTGCGGTCAGGTCGGTGACGATGCCGTGGGCGCTGCGCTCGGTGATGTCCAGGCGGGCGGCGACGTCGCGCAGGCGCGTGCCCGGGTCGTGGGAGCGGCCAGCACCGGAGCGGCCAGCACCGGAGCGGCCAGCACCGG
>JBKQQQ010000452.1:0-3176 GCA_052144275.1 Streptosporangiaceae bacterium | reverse complement strand
GGCCGCAGCGGCGTGAGCGCGGCCATCTTCTGGCCGGTGGTGTCGCGGCGCGGGCACTCGTCCACGCTCAGGTCGCCGTACGGCACGATCTCGGCGTCGAACGCTCCCGAGTCGATCGCGCGCACCGCCCGCTGGTGGCTGGCCAGCGCGTACCGCTCCATTTCCGGGCGGCCGATCCCCCACTTGTCCGCGATCAGGTCCGCCGCCCGGAACTGGGAAATCTCCTCGGCGCCGTACCGGGCGCGCCAGCCCGCCGAGCCGCTGAACGGGTCGGTGTACGGGGGGCTCATCGCCGCCGCGATCGGGACCATGCTCATGTTCTGCACGCCGCCCGCGACCACCAGATCGGCGGTCCCGCTGAGTACCGCCTGGGCGGCGAAGTGCACCGCCTGCTGCGATGAGCCGCACTGCCGGTCCACGGTGACGCCGGGCACCGCCTCGGGCAGGCCCGCCGCGAGCCAGGCCGTCCGCGCGATGTCGCCGGCCTGCGGGCCGACCGTGTCCACGCAGCCGAACACGACGTCGTCGACCGCCAGCGGATCGGCCTGGGTGCGGGCCAGCAGGGCGGCGATGACGTGCGCGCCGAGATCGGCCGGGTGCACCGCGGCCAGCCCGCCGCCGCGGCGGCCGACCGGGGTGCGCACGGCGTCGACGATGAACGCCTCGGGCATCCGCATCTCCCCGTTGTAGACTCATGTGCTAGAACACGTTCTACTTTAGGGGAGCGCATGCGCATCGCCTACACCCCCGAACAGGAACGGCTCCGCCGCGAGCTGCGCGGGTACTTCGGCGGCCTGATGACGCCGGAAGTCCGCGCGGCGCTGGCCCAGGGCGACGGCGACTACGGGGACGGGCAGGCCTACCGTCAGGTGGTCCGGCAGCTCGGCCGTGACGGCTGGCTGGCCCTCGGCTGGCCGCAGGAGCACGGCGGACGCGGCGGCACCATGCTGGACCAGCTCATCTTCACCGACGAGGCGGCGATCGCGCGGGTACCGGTGCCGTTCCTGACCATCAACACGGTGGGGCCGACGATCATGCGGTTCGGCACCCCGGCGCAGAAGGAGTTCTACCTGCCGCGGATCGCCGCGGGCGAGATCCACTTCTCGATCGGCTACTCCGAGCCGGAGGCCGGAACCGACCTGGCGTCGCTGCGCACCACCGCGAGGCTAGTGAAGGGGGAAGGGGAGGTGGGTGGGGCGGACTACGTGATCGACGGCCAGAAGATGTGGACCAGCCTGATCCAGTACGCCGACTACGTGTGGCTGGCCTGCCGGACCGGGGCCGACCGGCACAAGGGCCTGTCCATCATCATCGTGCCCACGTCGGCCGAGGGCTTCTCCTGGACGCCGGTGCACACGGTCGCGGGCGTGATGACCAGCGCCACGTACTACTCCTCGGTGCGCGTTCCGGCCACCGAACTGGTGGGTGAGGAGAACCAGGGCTGGCCGCTGATCACCAACCAGCTCAACCACGAGCGGGTGGCGCTGACCTCGGCGGCGCCGGTGATGTCGGCGCTCGCCGACGTGCGGGACTGGGCGGCATCGGCCAAGCTGGCCAGCGGGCAGCGGGTGATCGACGCCGAATGGGTACAGCTGAACCTGGCCCGGGTGCACGCCAAGGCCGAGTTCCTCAAGCTCGTCAACTGGAAGATCGCGGCGGACGGCGGCGCCCTCGGGCCGGCCGCGGCCTCGGCCACCAAGGTGTTCGGCACCGAGTTCGCCGTCGAGGCGTACCGGCTGCTGATGGAGGTGCTCGGCGCGAACGCGCAGGTGCGTTCCGGGTCGGCCGGAGAGGTGCTGGCCGGCCGGATCGAGCGGGCGCACCGGGCCGCGCTGATCCTGACCTTCGGCGGCGGCACGAACGAGGTCCAGCGCGACATCATCGCGGCGGCCGGGCTCGGCCTGCCTGCTCTGCGGAGGAACTGATGGACTTCACGCCCAGCGAAGCGCAGGACGAGCTCGCCGGACTGGCCAGGAAGATCCTGGCCGAACGAGACACGCCCTGGGCCGACCTCGCCGCGGCCGGCGTGCTCTCGGCCGGGCTGCCCACCTCGCTCGGCGGGGCCGGGCTCGGCCTGCTCGAGCACTGCTCGGTCCTGGCCGAGATCGGCCGGGCCGTCTCGGACGTGCCCTACCTCGCCTCGATCGTGCTCGGGGCCGGCGCGATCGCCGAGTTCGGCTCGCCGTCGCAACGGGCCCGGTGGGTGGTCCCGGCCGGCCAGGGCGCGGTCGTGCTCACGGCCGCGCTGGCCGAGGAGGACGGCGACGACCCGCGTTTCCCGTCGGCCAGCGCGGTGCGCCGGAACGGACCCCGATCCCGGTGGGTGCTGTCCGGCGTGAAGACCGCGGTGCCCGCCGCGCCGCGGGCGGATGTGTTCCTGGTGCCCGCCGCGACTGCCGACGGGGTGACGGTATTCCTGGTCTCGCCGTCGGATGACGGGGTGTCCGTCGAGCCGCAGCGGCTGACGGACTTCGCCGAGGCCGGGCGGGTCGTGCTGGACGGCGTCACGCTGGACGATCACCGGGTGCTCGGCCCGGGGCAAGGCGGCCAGGTCACCGGCTGGCTGGTGTCGCGGGGCACCGTGGGACTGTGCGCGCTCCAAGCCGGGGTCCTGGAGCGGGCGCTGGAGATGACCGCGGAGTACGCGCGGAACCGGGTGCAGTTCGGCCGGCCGATCGGCTCGTTCCAGGCGGTGACGCAGCGGCTGGCCGACGCCTACATCGATGTCGAAGCGGTCCGGCTCACCATGTGGCAGGCCGCCTGGCTGCTGGCTTCCGGGGGCGAGGGCGACGCGGCGGCCGGCACCGCGGTGGCGACAGCCAAGTTCTGGGCCGCCGACGCCGGCCACCGGGTGGCGCACACCGCGGTCCACGTGCACGGCGGGCTGGGCATCGACATGTCCTACCCGGTGCACCGCTACTTCGTGGCGGCCAAGCACTACGAGTTCACCCTCGGTGGCGCCACCGCCCAGCTCCGCCGCATCGGCGCGAGCCTCGCTCAGGCTGGCGGCTGAGGCCTCAGCGGATAAGGTTCGCGATCCTTTCTAGCAGGCGCGGGTCGCAGTTGACCGAGAACGTGGTGAGGACGGTCTGCTTCCAGCGCTGGATCTCGTCGGTGATCTTGGCCCACGGGCCGATCAGGGCCACGTCTTCCACCAGCTTGGTGGGCACGGCCGC
>JBKQQQ010000451.1:0-20172 GCA_052144275.1 Streptosporangiaceae bacterium | reverse complement strand
GCCGAGATGTAGTTCGCCACCGACCCTTCGCCGATGTCGAACACGAAGTTGTCGCCGTTGCCCAGCTCGATGAAGATCGACGTGTTCATCTGGCCCGGCCGGATGAATGGCGCCGATCCCATGAACGTGATCCGCAACTCCTCAGGCCCGACCTCTTCGGTCCGCGGGAACCAGTTCGCCGCGCTCGCCAGGCCCGGCGTCGGGTTAATCCCCCCGAACATCAGCCCTTCCTGCCAGCGTCCCATCGGGACACCCCCGGACAACGCTGCCTGGATGTCAGCAGGACTCGATGGCTCTCGCTGCGAAGGCATGCCCGGACTATAGGCTCCGCGCAGGCCGACCTGCCTCATCCTCCACGGGTGAGGCCGTGGCCAACCGGCGGGCATTGAACTACTGGTGGTCGGTTGCGAGCGGTCGGCGCCTGAGTGTGGCCGCCCTCGGCACCCTGGCCGGATCCATCCGCGGCCAACAAGCCTTCTACTGCGCGCCAACGGCGCCCGGCAGCGCTTGATTTCATATACGGCCGGGTTCGGCAGTAGCTCATATCCGGGGCTTCCGAATGCCGTTTATTGCGAGCCGACGGTCTTGCAGACCGCTCCCTTCAACGCCGCGATCAGCACAGATAGATGATGTACGGCGCGCTTGGACACGTATCCGGCATGATGCGTGTGTGATTACTTGCCGAAACTATGATTACTTACTGGGCGGTAAGGATAACTTCGAGTCGGACCGGGTCGCGGCGGAGAAGGTGCTCGCGCTGGTGCCGGGGCTGCGCCGGTCGGCGCTGGAGAACCGGCGCTTCCTGCGCCGGGTCGTTCGGTTCCTGGCGGCTGAGGCCGGCGTCAGCCAGTTCCTGGACGTCGGCGTGGGGCTGCCCACGCAGGGGGCCATGCATGAGGTCGCGGGCGAGGTCAACCCCGGGGCGCGGGTGGTCTACGTGGACTATGACCCGGTCGTCGTGTCCCATGGCCGGGCCCTGCTCGCGGTCAGCGACCTGAGCATCATGGTGCAGGGGGACTTGCGCCGCCCCGCCGAGCTGCTGGCGCTGCCCGAGGTCCGCGCGCACCTGGACTTCAGCCGGCCGGTGGCGATCGGGCTGCTCGCGGTGTTGCACTTCGTGTCCGGCGCCGACGACCCGGCGGGGGCGGTGGCGTGCCTGCGGGACGCCGTCGCGCCGGGGAGCTACCTGACGATCTCCCACATAGGCACCGAGTTCTTCCCCGACAAGGCGGCCATGGCTCAGGCGGAGGCGGTGTATGAGAGGGTCAGCGAGCCGATCTGGGCGCGGAGCCAGGATGAGATCCTCGGCTTCTTCGACGGGTTCGAGCTGCTCGAGCCGGGCCTGGTCCCCAAGCACCAGTGGCGTCCGCCCGCCGGCCAGGCTGGCACCGGCACGCCGAACATCCAGTGGGGCGCGGTGGGCCGCAAGCCCTAGCCCAGGGACGGCGAGCCCGTGGTGGCCTTACGCGAGGCAGGCACCGTACCCGTTCGGCATTCATCGCGTGAGACACCGAAACCTCGGGCTTTTAAGTCCCCGGAGTAGCCCCAGAAGGCGATCTCGGCGGGCGCGCCGTCGGCCCACAGCACGGCGACTCGACCGGTCCACCGGCCTCCGGTGACGTACTCATGGAGCCGCCCGGAGTTGGACAGAGGCATGAAGTCAGCGCGACCCGGCTGGGCGACGCCGAACAGCTCAACGCACTCGGAATCTGACAGCGGCCGGATCGTGCCGAACTCCTCACCTTTGAAGTCAACCGGGACGACGTTGACGACATCGATGATCGAATGGGTGCCGGAGGTTCCCATGAATTCCCAGTACCGCTCCTGCTCGAACAGGTCGTCAACAGAACTAGGTTCGGGCAGGTCGAACACGGCACCGTAATAGCTGGGCTTGATGAAGTCGCCGCTGGCGAACACCTGGCGGCGCAACGCGTCAAGCGCGGCACCGAGATCCTGCTGGTAGGGGACTACGTACTCCCAGCCTGACGCACCCACGGGGTCTCCTCTCGCGGTATCAACAGTGGGACCCTACTGGCGGCCGCCGACATTTCCGGGCGGCTTCACGGGACGCAGGGCCGGAGGGCGATCCTGCTTGAGCACGCCGGGGCTGACCCCGGCGCTGCGCCGGATACTGCTTGACCTCCAGCCTTCCCTACGCGACCATAGGCTGCGAGAATGATTCACAAGATTTCTCGAAATAGGGAGAATATCCATGCGCGCCCGCTTCCTCGGCAAGGACCCTGACTCCCAGGTGGAGAACTCGCCCACGCTGTTCGCCACCGACCGCACCGACCGCGTGACCTACATCGCCCAGGGCTGGAAGGTCACCGACCCGGCCGCCCTGGCGGACATCGGGCCGGTGCCCGAACACGAGACCCTCATCGAGATCCCGGAAGACGTGCTCCGCATGTACGCCCGCCGGTACCAGCGGCAGGAGGAGCGCTGACGTCGCTCGTCCCGCCTGGCCCGGCTATCCGCGAGTTCTTCAGGGCGTTCGAGCACACGGCTTACCGGCTGGAAGCCCGTGACCGGTACGACGCCAGCTACGAGAATGAGTCGCTGCGCAGGTTCCTGGCCGGCGAGCCGGACGACCTGCCGTGGATGCAGAGCTGGCTGGACCTGCTGCGCGGGGCCACAGCCCAGGGCCGCCGGTTCGCCCGTGTCCGCGTGGTGAGCCTGCCGCTCACCGACTACAGCCGCTTCGGCGTCTGGTGCGCCCAGTTCACCAATGGCGCGGGTGAGGACATCCGCTACCTGGACCGCGGCCAGGCCGGAGCGCTGAAACTGCCCGGCCACGACTACTGGCTGTTCGACTCGCGGCTGCTGCTGCGCATGCACTTCGATGACCACGACGCCTTCCTCGGCGGTGAGGTCATTCAGGACGCGGCCGAGATCGTGCAGCACAATTACTGGCGTGACGCCGCCTGGCATCACGCCATCAGACGGGACGACTTTGCCACCCAGCAGCACCTGGACCGCCTCTAACGTCCACGAAGCGCGCACCGCGCTCGGCAAGCGGCTCCGTGAGCTCCGATCGTTGGCCGGGATCAGTGGCAGGCGGCTCGCGGAGTCCTTGTCATGGCCGCCATCGAAGGTGTCCAAGCTGGAGAACGGGCGCCAGACGCCCACCGACGACGACATCCGCGACTGGACGCGGGTCACCGGCAGTGTGGCGGAAACCGAGGCGCTTCTCGCCTCGCTGCACACCCTTGAGGTTCAGCACGCCGAGTGGCAGCGCGTCATGCGCACCGGCCTCAGGCCGCGCCAGCAGGCACTCATCGAGTGGGACCAGCGGACCCGGCTGTTCCGGGCCTTCGAGGCGACGGTCGTGCCAGGCCTGCTGCAGACCGCGGAGTACGCCCGGGCGCGGTTCGCCGAGGGTATCCGCCGCCTGAAGCTGCCCAACGACATCAACGACGCGGTAGCCGCCCGGGTGCAGCGCCAGGAGATCCTGTACCGGCCAGACAAGCGGTTCCACTTCGTGCTCACCGAGGCCGCGCTGCGCTTCCGGCTCTGCCCGCCCGAGGTCATGCTCGGCCAGCTTGACCGCCTCGTCTCCCTGTCCCAGCTGCCCAACGTGCGGCTGGGCATCATCGGATTCGAGACCCAGTACGCCACCTCGCCGTGGCACGGGTTCTGGCTCTACGACAGCGAACGAGTGCTGATCGAGACCTTCTCAGCCTCCCTGGACTTGCGTCAGCCCCAAGAGATCGAACTGTACGAGAACGCCTTCGAGCAGCTGGCGGCGGTAGCCAGCTACGGGCGGGCAGCCAGAGGGATCATCAACCGGGCCGCCGACGAGCTTGCCAAGGACCTAGGCGACAGCGACTGATAGCGCTGTCCCGCGCCCTTTTGTTTCTCTTATTTTATTTCTTTGCGCAGCAACGAGTTCTATTATTTCTAGAAATTAATAGAAACTTTCTGTTATTCGGCGTTTTTGCCTTTACGCTCCTAATCGAACGGCTACCCAATGCCCCGTCCGTTTCACGTAGGAGGTCGCCGGGTGAGCGTTAGCGTTGCCCTGCTCAGCAGGGATCAGGTCGAGCAGTTGCCGGGACGAGCCCGCGAGGACTGAACAGCCATGGCCGAGATGACCCGCCCTCGCGTCCAGACCGGTCCCAGCGTCCAGGCTGCGGGATACGGTCACCAGCGGCGAACCCCGAGCATCGCAAGCGAGATCTCGCTCGCCGCCGTGGTCACTGTGATCGGCTACGCCCGGGCTTATGTAACCTCCATCGTGACAGCCTGGGGCCTTGAGTGCCTGCGCGACGACGCCGTACTCCTAACCTCCGAGCTGGTCACTAACGCCGTCCGGGCCACGTGCATTACCGGCCCAGCACCACGGTGGAGCGACCCGCACCATCTGGCCCTGATCCGGCTCCGGCTCATCGTCGTGGACGACAGCCTGATCATCGAGGTATGGGACCGGGAAGCAACGCCACCGGTACTCCCGGATACGCCAGACCCCGAGGACGAGAGCGGCAGAGGCCTGCTCATCGTGGCGGGGCTGAGCAAGCAGTGGAACTACTACCGTCTCGCCGAAGGCGGCAAATGGGTGTGGGCCGAACTTGGTATACCAGCCAACCCCGGGCCGCTACCGCACCGGCAGCCGACATACCTCCCGCCGCCGGCCAGGCCGCATCAGATCACTCACGATCCCACGCTGCTACGGCGAGTGCACGACGAGCTAAAGAGACTTTAAAGGCGACACGAGGCTGGACGCGTTCTCGTCTAGGAGCAAAGACCCGGATGGCCCGCACCCGTCATCTGCGGTTGGCCTGGAATACGGGCAGGTCGTCTGGAGCGCGTGCCACGCCGAGGACGTGCCCGATGATCTTCTGATCGTCCCAGCCGACCGGGAATTCCGTTTTCCCGGGCCTGCCTGTCCCGTGCCGGTGCCCGCCGCCCCAGCGATCCCCGTCGAGGATGTGCTTGGCGCGTTCGGGCATACAAGAGAACCGAAGGCAGCATACCGTGGACAGGCACGGTTCAGTGGGCACGCCGGGCAGTCTGGGGCTGCCGGCCTGCACCATCGTCGGCCGATGTCCCAGGCAGGCAGGTCGAGGGCACCTGGGCGATCCGGGTACAGCGCACGCGCCGCGACGACCATGTGGCTTACCTCGTCTCGTTCGGCCAGGCCGGTGCGGAGGAAGACGCGCCGTACGCAGCAGTCAGGGCGTGCTGGCTCGGCGCGCGAGGACAAGCCGGTACCGCGGGCTGCCGTCCTCGCGTCGGCCTAGAGCCGTCAAGGGGAGGGTCGTCACGGTGAATCCGGATGCTGTCAGGTCGTTGCGGACCGCGTGCAGCGGGCAGGTGCGGTAGTACATGACGAACGGGGGACGCCACACGGCATTGCGGACCCGCATGGCCAGGTCGAACCCGAGCAGTGCCCAGTACCAGCTTGAGGTGACGGGCTGCGGCGCACCGATCGGGAAAGCGAAAAGCCCGCCAGGCCGCAGCGCGCGGTACACGCCGGCGAACAGCGCGGGCCGTTCGGCGGGCAGGAAGTGCCCGAGCGCTCCGAAACTGACCGCCAGGTCGAAGGCCCCGGCGAAGGGCAGGGCCCGGACGTCGGCCCGTACCCAGCCGGCGTCCGGGTGCGCACTGCGCGCCTGCGCGAGCATGCCCGTGCTGAAGTCGACGCCCATGACCGGTCCCTGGCACACGGATTCGAGGACGCCCATGCCCGCGCCGGTGCCGCAGCACACGTCCAGTCCCCGGCCGAACGGGCCGAGTGGCCGCAGCGCGCCGGCGGTCGCGTCCAGCACGCCATCGGGGGTGCGAAAAGGCGTGTGGTCGAACTTCGGAGCAAGCAGGTCGTAGCCGCCCTCGACCGAGGACAGCGCCTGCATCGCCAGCTCACGCACAGACGGGCCCCGAGGCGAGAACATCGGCCAACGGTACCTTCCCCGATGCCAGGCAGGCCGCCAGCCCCGGGATCACCCACCGCGCCGAGGGCCAGGCGCAGATCAGCAGCACTTCGCATCCAAAGACATACCCCGGCGACCGGACCCGGCAGGGCGCACGGAATCCGTGCGCTGACCGGATGAGGCCACCCTGTGTGATCAGCGCGAGGCCTCGCAAGCGCGCACGCTGCACCGCCTGATCGGCTGCGGTCACTTTCTGTCAACGGCAGTGCCGGGCACGTAAGCGCATGTTCTGCGCGCTGTCGCCTGGCAGGGCGAGGCGGCGGCAGGGCTGGTGTCGTCGTGACCGGAAGCCGGGGTCAGCTGGGCGGGACCAGTATGCGCCGAAGCTGGAGAGCTTGTTTCCTGCTGGCCAGGAAGATTTCGAAGCTTGTGAATGGCTGCAGGACCTGGGGGACAAGCCAGGTCTTGCCGGAGACGCTGATGTCGAGATAGCCGTGGGAGTCAAAGGCATCGCCAGAACACCTGCTGGCGATGAAGGTCCTCGCCGCCCGGCGCCGCGACGCGGAAGACGTCAGGTTTCTGGTTGAGCACCTGGACCTCGGCAGCGCTGATCAGGTGCTGACCCTGTGCGCCGAGGTTTCCCCGACGAGGAGGCACCTGCCCGGGCAAGGCTCGTGCTGAAGGACGTCTCTTCGGCAGTCCCTGACCGGCTGGGAAGTCGGCTCATCGACCCGCCCTCCTAGTACATGACCTGCTCAGACGCAGTGGCAGGGGATCACCCGCGACCACAAGATCGTGGTTCGCGACATCGGCAGCCCTTGCGGAGCCGCCGGCCTGCCAGTCCATCATTCGCGGGGGACACCGATCGGGACATTTGAGCGGCTGGCCTTGATGTAGGCGCGAAGCCTGATGGCGTGGCGTTGCATCGCCTCCTCTGTGGTGCTACAAATAGCACATGACATCGGTAGGGGTCCGTGAGCTTCGCCAGCGGGCGAGCGAGCTGCTGCGTCTGGTCGGGGAGGGCGAGACAGTGGAGATCACCGACCGGGGCCGCCCCGTGGCCCTGCTGACGCCTACACCCCAGGGCGGTCCGCTGGAACGGATGCGAGCTGCCGGTGATGTCGAGATCGCGGCGGGCGACTTGGATGATCTGCCAGAGCCGCTCACTCTGCCCGAGGGAGCTGAGTCACCCGCGCATGCTCTGGCGCGGCTGCGGCATGATGAACGCTGATGCCGGCGACTTACCTCGATTCCTCGGCCATCGTGAAACTCGCGGTGCGTGAGGCCGAGTCCGCCGCTCTGCGCCGGTACCTGCGCCGCCGCCGCCGCCCGCTGGTCAGCAGTTCCCTGGCCCGCACGGAAGTACTGCGGGCGCTGCTGCCCGCGGGCGACGACGCGGTCGGCGCTGGCCGCAAGGTGCTGACGCGACTGGATCTTGTCCGGATCAGTAACCGTGTTCTGGATGCGGCGGCGACGCTGCGCCCGGCCGACGTCCGTTCGCTGGACGCCATCCATCTGGCGACTGCCGGGCAGCTGGGCGAGGACCTGGGTGTGCTGGTCACTTATGACGAGCGGATGGCTGAGGCGGCCAAGAACCTCGGCCACCGCGTCGTGGCACCGCGCTGAGCACAGGCGCCGCACATTACGCCAGGCAGCCCAAGCTCCGCTTCGACGCATTCCTGGCCCGTGACCTGGGCAGCCGCACCGGCAGCGGACCGCCTGCGACCACAAGATCGTGGTTCGCATACTGGTACGTCCGGCCCACCGATCGTGAGCTGGCGGGCGGGGCCGTCATCAGCCGACTGGGCGACATCGCTACCAAGCTCCCTGAGGTTATCGAGGCGGCACCCGAGATCCCCTGGCGGGAAGCCAAGGGCATGAGGATCATCGCGGCGCATGCCCGCCACCGCATCGACTACGACGAGGTCTGCTGGAGCAGATCACTGCGCGTTGGGCTCGCCTGGGTTAGGGCTGTGCGGTTGGCCGTACGAGGATCTCGTTGAGCGTCATGCGACGCGGGCGGGTGACGGCGAACGCGATTACCTCGGCGATGTCCTCAGCGGTGATGGCTAGCTGCTGGTACATCTGCTCTGCGGCCTTCTTGACGTCGGGTTGGGTGATGTGGTCGGTCAGCTCGGTTGCGACGGCACCGGGCTCGATGACGATGACGCGGACGCCGGGTTGCAGCTCCTGGCGCAGCGACTCTGACCATCCGTTGATGCCCCACTTGGTAGCGGCGTAGACGGCGTTGCCCGGCCGGGCAGTGCGGCCCGCCACGGAGGACAGGTTGACGAGGTCGCCGCCGCCGTCGCGGAGCTGGTCGAGGAACACCTCGGTGGCGTTCATGGCTCCGAGCAGGTTGGCCTCGATCATTCGGCGGTGGTCGGCATGGCTGTCGGGGGTGAAGGGGGCGAGCAGCATGATGCCTGCGTTATTGACCAGGACGTCCGCGCTGCCGAGGTCGGCCTTGACGCGGTCGGCAGCGGCGGCTAGGGAGTCGTAGTCGGTGACGTCGGACTGGATGGCAATCGCGCCGTTGCCTAGCTCATCGGCAAGAGCCTGGATCCTGTCGGCGCGTCGCGCGAGCAAGGCTAGCCGGAAGCCGCTGGCGGCCAGAGCGCGGGCGGTGGCTTCGCCGATGCCGGATGAGGCGCCGGTGATGACAGCGACGCGGCCGGCGGCCTGGTCGGGAGTGGTGGTCATGGGCAGGTTCTCCTTCTTGGGCTCGGTGGGGCAAAAGCTGTTGCACCTGGGCTCTCGGAGTTCCTCAACGGCAATTCCGTCGTGCCCCCAGGCGCTTGCTCGCCCCGTTGGTCAAGCATGCCGCGCGAGCCGGCCGGGCGGCCGGCCGCGTCGTTCGGGGGGAGCCGCCAGCGGGGGTGTGACAGGGCTCCCCTCGTCCGCCGCCGGCACGTCGCCGCCAGGGCAGACTGGGGGTCATGGCACGCGAGCAGCGCCAGGCGGTACGGAACTGGGGCAATTCCTGTACGCCCGGCGCACCCAGGTCACCCCGGCCGACGTCGGGCTCGTCCAGGGCGCGGGCGTGCGCCGGACCCCGGGGCTGCGCCGCGAGGAAGTCGCTGCCCTAACCCGGAACTCCTGCTCAAGAGCCCCGACTTCGCCAGGCTGTGGGAACGCTACGACGTCACCAGGCGCACCGCCGCGCAGAAGAAGACCTTCCACCACCCCCACGTCGGCACGATCACCCTCGGCTTCCAGGGCATGCAACTGGAAGGAACCCCCGGCCAGCGCCTGGGCGTCTACGTCACCGAACCCGGCACCCCCGACTACGACGCCATGATCCTGCTGGACATGACCACCCCCCATCCCGCCGGAAGCCGGCCATCCGGCAACAGCACTGACATACCGGCACCAGCCGGCCGAGGTGGACACCGACGAAGCGGAAACGCAGGCGGGAGGCCACCGGACACTCAGGCTGCGCCTTACGAGCACAGGGTCGTCCGCAGCACCCTTAAAGTCTCGTATCCTCCGGACGTGCCACCAGGGAAAACCTGCCGAGATCAGCGCTATCATCCGGGCCATGACAGCGACCAGCGATCCGCCCGACCCGGCTCCCGCCTGGTCCGGTGAACCGACAGAGGCGCAGTTCGGACCGCACCGGTTCTACGCAGGCGAGGGCGGCGGCAGCGCGGAATTCCGCGGCGCCCGGTTCGACGCCGCGGACCTGCGCGGTGCCCGGTTCACCGACTGTGACCTGACGGGCGTCACGATCAGGGACGGCTGGCTGGTGAACGTGAGCATCTCCGGCTACCTCAGCAATGTCACGGTCAACGGCGTCGACGTGACTGATTTCGTCAGCACGGAGCTGGACCGGCGGCACCCGGAGCGGGTGCAGTTCCGCGAGGGGCAGACGGCCGACGACGTCCGCGCGATGTGGGACACCATCGAGCGACTGTGGGCGGAGGCCGGAGAGCGGGCCGGGCGGCTGCCCGCGGCGGCGCTGGCCGAGCAGGTCGGCGAGGAATGGTCATTCGAGCAGACACTGCGCCACCTGGTCTTCATCACCGACGCGTGGGCGAGCCGGACGGTGCTGGACGAGCCGATACCCTACCACCCGCTCGGCCTGCCGCAGAACTGGTATCCGGCAGCGGACGCGGCCGCGCTCGGCATCGACCTGACCGCCCAGCCCGGCTATGCCGAGATCCTGGCCGCCCGCACCGACCGGATGGCCGTGATGCGGCGCATCGTGACCGGCCTGACCGACGCCGACCTGGGACGGCCGTGCCGGCGGTCGCCCGCTCCCGGTTACCCGGACGAGGAGCGTACCGTGATCGACTGCATCAGCGTGGTGATGGACGAGGAGATCGAGCACTACCGGTTCGCGGTCCGCGACCTGGCCGTGCTGGAAGCCCGCTAGCAAGTCCGGGCAAAGAACACGTAATCTGCTCCTGCCGACCCACTCGGCGGGCGTGTGCTCGCCGGTTAGCCTGCCGTCGCAGCCAGCGAGCCACGCCGGGCGACGGCTGCACGCCGGTGGCGCGGGCGCAGCTCGCAGATGGCAGCTTCGATGTCGGCGGCGATCCACCACGGATGGGCCATGGACGCATGCGGCCGGTCCGCAAGCCCGGTGATCGCGTCGGCTCAATACCGGGCCAGCCAGCGGTGCACCGTCTGGCGGGCTGCGCCATGGCGCTCGGCCACCTCCACCACCGGGATCCCGGACAGGACCTCCAGCACGGTCCGGTATCTCTGGATTCGTCGGCGCCGGTATTCCGGACTGCGATCGTGACCTCAGCGCCCGAACCCGCGAGCGCTCGCGCCGTCTCGGAGCCCGATGCCGGAGGCGCCGCTGGCCACGACAGCGCGCACGCCGGCCAGGTCGACGCCCCGGAGGACCTCAGCGGCAGTCGTCTGCGCTCCGAACGGGGTTGTGACGAGATCATGTTCCATCTTGTGCTGACCCTCCAGCGTTGCCGATAGCCCGACTCGCGCTGCTACTGGGCCGGTGCGCCATATCCGCCGCCACCCGGTGTCTCGATCACGAACAGGTCTCCGGCAGCCACGGTCACCGAATCGCATCCGCGCATCGAGGTGATCGACCCATCGGCATGCTCGATCCAGTGCCTCCCGAGCGCGCCCGGTTTCCCGCCCGCCATCCCGTACGGCGGGACGCGGCGGTGGCTGCTCAGCGTCGTGATGGTCATCGGCTCCAGGAAGCGCAGTTCGCGGCGGCCGCCGTTACCGCCGGGCCAGCGCCCCGCCCCGCCGCTGCCATGCAGGATCTCGTACCGCTCCAGCCGGACCGGATAACGCCATTCCAGCACCTCGGGGTCGGTGAGCCGGGAGTTTGTCATATGGGTCTGGACCACGTCGGTGCCCGCGAATCCAGGCCCTGCGCCCGATCCGCTGGCCACTGTCTCGTAGTACTGATGGCGCTCGTTGCCGATGGTGACGTTGTTCATCGTGCCCGAGCCCTCGGCCATGACGCCCAGCGCGGCGTACAGGGCCCCGGTGATCGCCTGTGAGGTCTCCACGTTCCCGGCCGCCACCGCCGCGGGGTACTCCGGCGCCAGCATGCAACCTGGCGGAATGATTACCCGGACCGGCTTGAGGCAGCCGGAGTTGAGCGGGATGTCATCGGCCACCAGGGTGCGGAATACATACAGCACGGCCGCCATGGCCACCGACGAGGGCGCATTGAAATTGCCCGGCAGCTGCGCCGAGGTGCCGGTGAAGTCGATCTCGGCGGTCCGGGCGGCGCGGTCCAGCCGGACCGCGACATGGATGACAGCTCCGTTGTCGAGCACGTAAGCGTACTCACCGTCATGCAGCGCGGTGATGGCGCGGCGCACCGCTTCCTCGGCGTTGTCCTGAACGTGCCCCATATACGCCTGCACCACGTCCAGCCCGAAGTGCCCGGTCATCCGGCGGAGTTCCTGCACCCCCTTCTCGTTCGCGGCGATCTGCGCCTGCAGGTCGGCCAGGTTCACCTCCGGGTTGCGGGACGGGAACGGCGCGGAGCGGAGCAGGTCGAGTGTCTGGGCTTCGCGCAGCACCCCGCCGCGCACCAGCAGCCAGTTATCGATCAGCACCCCTTCTTCCTCGACCCGGACGCTGAACGCGGGCATCGAGCCGGGCGTGATGCCCCCGATCTCGGCGTGATGCCCGCGGGATGCGACGTAAAAGAGGATCTCGCGGCCGGCGTCGTCGAACACGGGCGTCACCACGGTGACGTCCGGCAGATGCGTCCCGCCGTGGTACGGGTCGTTGAGCACGTAGACGTCTCCAGGGCGCATCGTGCCCGCATTGCGCATCGCGACGATCCTGATGCTCTCGCCCATCGAGCCCAGGTGCACCGGAATGTGCGGGGCGTTGGCGATGAGGCCTCCGTCAGCATCGAAGATGGCGCAGGAGAAGTCCAGCCGCTCCTTGATGTTGACCGAGTGCGCGGTACTGCGCAGCCGCACCCCCATCTGCTCGGCGACGGACATGAACAGGTTATTGAAGATCTCCAGCATGACCGGATCCACCGCGGTCCCGGCGAGGCGCCGTTCCGGCCGGGCCGCCACGCGGGTGAGCAGCAGGTTGCCGAGCCCGGTCAGCTCCGCCTGCCAGCCGGGCTCGGTCACCGTGGTCGCGAAGTCCTCCACGATCAGCGCTGGCCCGTCCACCCGCTGCCCGGGCCGCAGGTCGCGCCGGCGCACCAGCGGCACGTCCGCCCATGTTCCCGCCACGTACATCGCCACCGTGGCTCCCGTGCCGCCCGGATGCCCTGGCCGAGACGGCGCAGCCCGCGGGAAACCGGCCAGCGGCTGCCCGGCCAGCACCTCGGACGCGGCGACTAGCTCGGCCGACACCGCCTCGACGATGATCACCCTGCCGCGCATGAGGAACGAGAAATGCTGCTGGTAAGCCTGCTCGAAACTGGCCGCCATCTCGGCCAGGCCGCCGAGCGGGACGGGCAGCGCGGTGTCGGTGCCGTCGTACCGCAGGTGCGCTCGCCGAACCGCCCGGACACGGCTGGGCGGGGTCCCCTGCCGAGCAAGCTCGGCGAGCGCGTCGGCTTCCAGCCGGCCGGCCACCCGGTCCAGTTCGGGGAGCAGCCCGGCGGTGAGCGGTGCCTCCGCCGCCGACTCGCGCATCGCGGTCACGTCCGCGAGTCCCATCCCGTAGGCGGACAGCACGCCGGCCAGCGGGTGAATGAGCACCCGGCTGATTCCGAGCGCGTCGGCGACGGCGCAGGCATGCTGGCCGCCGGCCCCGCCGAACGTCGCCAGCACGTACTGGGTTACGTCATAGCCGTGCTGCACCGAGATCTTCTTGATCGCGTTAGCCATGTTCGCGACCGCGATCTCCAGGAAGCCGGCTGCGACCTGCTCCGGTGCGGGGGACGCGCTGCGCCCGGCGGCTGCTGCGCCGCATCCCGGCGAGGGCGAGGGGCGGGCGGCAGCTTCGCCGATCCGCCCTGCCAGCGTGGCGAACTGCTCTCGCACGATGCCGGCATCGAGGGGCTGGTCGCCGCTCTCGCCGAAAACGCTCGGAAAGTGCGCTGGCTGGATCCGGCCGAGCATGATGTTGGCGTCGGTGACCGTCAGCGGGCCCCCGCGCCGGTAGGCCGCCGGCCCGGGGCGCGCCCCGGCCGAGTCCGGGCCAGCCCGGTACCGGCTGCCGTCAAAGTGCAGGACCGACCCGCCGCCAGCAGCGACCGTGTGGATGCTCAGCATCGGCGCCCGCATCCGCACCCCGGCGACCTGCGTCTCGTACTGCCGCTCGAACTCGCCCGCGTAATGGGACACGTCGGTCGAGGTGCCGCCCATGTCGAAGCCGATCACCTTGTCGAAGCCCGCTGCCTGGGCGGTACGGGCCATGCCGACGATGCCGCCGGCCGGCCCGGACAGGATGGAGTCCTTACCCCGGAACAGGCGGGCGTCGGTGAGGCCGCCGTTGGACTGCATGAACTGCAGCCGGACGCCTGCGAGCTCGCTGGCGACCTGATCCACGTAGCGGCCAAGGGGCGGAGAGAGGTAGGCGTCCACCAGCGTGGTGTCGCCGCGGGACACCAACTTCATCAGCGGGCTGGTCGCATGCGACAGCGACACTTGCGTGAACCCTGCCTGGCGGGCGATCTCGCCAATCCGGATCTCATGCGCCGGGAACCGGTAGCCGTGCATGCAGACCACCGCAGCCGCCCGGAAGCCGTCGTCGTAAGCGGCTCGCAGGTCGCGCGCAACTGCGTCCTCGTCGAGGACGGTAATGACCTCGCCGCTAGCCCCGATCCGCTCAGTGGCCTCGATCACCCGCGAGTACGCCATCTCCGGCCGGACGATCTGCCGGTCGAAGATCCTCGGACGGTCCTGGTAGGCGACGCGGAGCGCGTCCGCAAAACCGCGGGTGATGACCAGCACCGTCGGCTCGCCCTTGCGCTCCAGGAGCGCGTTGGTCGCGACAGTGGTGCCAAGGCGGACAACGGCGATCTGCCCGGCCGGAATGGGAGCGCCCTCCGCCACGCCGAGCAGGCGCCGGATGCCTGCGACAGCAGGATCGGCGTACCGGCCCGGGTCCTCGGACAGCAGCTTGCAGACGTCAAGTCTGCCATCCGGACGGCGCGCGATGACATCGGTGAACGTGCCGCCGCGGTCGATCCAGAACTCCCAGCCGCGATCCATCCCCGCCTCTTTCTCCCGGCTGTCCACGGCGCAACCAGCGGGGTCGCCTCATATGCTGCCCGGCCAGCACCCTCTCATTGTCGGGGCTGCCGTTGCGCTAAGGCTGGCCGCAGCACCGGCGCGGTCATATCGCCGTACGCCGTTCCAGCGGCTGACCGCCGGGCGGCGCTGTGCCAGCACCAGGCCTGGTATGCAGGGAAATGCTGCTCTCTGCGCTGACGTCGATCCAGGAAACTCTGCGCGCGTGCCAGCCAGCTGTCGGACCCCCGTGATTAGGTGGTCCGACACGGCGGGGTGCGGCGCCTCGCTGCGAAGGAGGGAGCGCCATGACGACGCGCGCGACACCCTGGCCGGCTGGCACCCCGTGCTGGACGGACCTGATGACGACTGACCGGGAAGCAGCGTGGGCGTTCTACGCCGATGTCCTGGGCTGGCAGATCACCGACTCGGGCCCGGACATGGGCCATTACGGGATGGCCGCGGTCGGCGGGGCGATGGTGGCCGGCATCGGCGAGCCGCCGGACCCGGCTCAGGCACCGCCGCCGGCCTGGACGACGTACCTGGCGTCCGACGACATAGACAAGACCTGCGAGGCTGTGACGGCCAGCGGCGGCCAGATCGTCGCGCCGCCGATGGAGATCCCCGGCACCGGCAAGCTGGCCCTGGCCGCCGACCCGACCGGGGCGGTCTTCGGCATCTGGCAGCAGCTGGGATTCATCGGGGCCGGCCGGGTCAACGAGCCCGGCGCCATGGTCTGGAACCAGGCGATGTCCCGTGATACCGCCCGGGCGCGGGAGTTCTACACGGCCGTGTTCGGGTACAGGCACACCCCGATGCCCGGCGGTGATGACTACACGACGATCGACGGCGCGGGCCCGGGCAACACGATCGGCGGAATCGGGGACCTCGGCACCACGGCCCCAGCCGACACCGCCGCGCACTGGGATGTCTACTTCCTGGTGGCCAGCGCAGACGAGACCATCGCCAGGGCAACAGCAGCCGGCGGCAGCAACCCGGTGCCGGCTGTCGACACCCCGGTCGGGCGGATGGCCGCGCTGCAGGACCCGCAGGGGGCCTGGTTCTGGATCACGCAGGACACCGCCGGCCTGCTCGACCCCGGCGGCGGCCAGTAAGCTGGGACGGCGCCCGGATCACCAGGAGATGGTGATCAGGGCCGCGCGCCCTCGCGCCCCTTCCGGCAGGCATGACCGAGTGGCTGGCCGGCCCGCCCGGTCATACCTGGGTCGGCTCGGCCTGGCGCAGCGATGCGCTGATCCTGGCCGGCTGCCTGCCGCTGGCGTGGCGCTGGACGAAGCGGCGGACGATGGCCGGCGGATGGACGATGCTCACCCGGCTGGCCTGGGCCTTGATCTCGTCTGCCTGGCCCGGGTCGAAGTAGCCGGCGTGCTTGTAGACCTCTACCCGGGTGTGCAGGCCGGCCAGGTCGAGCTCGGGGTGGAACTGGGTGGCGTAGACATTCGCGCCGATCCGGAACGCCTGCACCGGGCAGGCATCCGAGGCGGCTAGCAGGACGGCGTGCCGGGGGAGCTGGCTGATCGCTTCCTTGTGCCCGGTGAACGCGTGGAAGGCGGCGGGCAGCCCGCCCAGCAGCGGATCGCGCCGCCCGGCCGGGGTCAGCTTGACGGTGACCGGGCCGACCGGCTCGGCGTAGGTCCGGTCCACGACCGCGCCCTGGTGCTGGCCGAGCGTGCCGACGCCGTAGCACGCGCCGAGGAACGGGAAATCGGCGTGGATCACCCGGTCCAGCAGCCCGCGCAGGTCCGATTCCACCCGCTGCTGCACCGCCGACTTGGCGTCCTTGGGGTCACTGGAGCAGAACGGACCGCCGCCGAGGAAGATCCCCGACCATTCATCGAGGCTGACCGCCCCCAGCGGCAGCTGCTCCAGCCGCACCCGGCGCAGCCCGCTCTCGGGCAGGCCCGCGAACGCCAGGAACGACTCATACTCGTTGTCCGCGGCGGCATCCTCGGCCCGGGTCGCCAGCAGCAGGAACGGCTTCATGTGATCACCCTAGAACCACGCCGCCCCTGGTTCAGGCCAAACGCGGCCGCCCGGCCTGCCCCCGGCACCGACCGCCAGCCGTCGCCAGCCGGCGGAGGAGATGACGGATGCACTACCGCAACCGCGGCGGCAGCGCGGTCGTCCCGTCCGCCGGCCGGGTCCGGGCCCGCGTCGCCGACCTGGCCGGCGGGCCCATGGCCCCGGAGCCCAGTGACTGGGACACTGGCTGGGGCTGGCGGGCCGCCGTCTGCCCGGAGAGGCGTGGAATGCCAGGTGAGCGCATCCGGCTGCGCAGCTGCGCGGTAATCGGCGCCGGGGTGCTGGGCGCGTGCCTGGCAGCCCGGCTCGCGGAAGCAGGCGTCGAGGTCACGCTGCTGGAACGGGATACGCCCGCCAGCGGCGCCACCCGGCTCAGCTTCGCCTGGCTTAACTCCAACAACAAGCAGCCCCGCGTGTATCACGACCTCAACCAGGCAGGGCTGGAGGCGTGGGCGCGGCTGACGGGCAGCATGGATAGCGCCTCCTGGTACCACCCGGCCGGGAACCTCGAGTGGGAGGCCACGCCGGACGCCACTGAGCAGCTCGCTGCCCGGGTGGAACGGCTGGCCGGCTGGGGATACCCGGCGCGGCTGATCAGCGCCGCCGAGGCGGCCGGGCTGGAGCCGTCGCTGCGGCTGCCCGACCCGGCGCCGGCCGTCGCCTGGTTCCCCGATGAGGGCTATCTGCTGACTGCGCCGCTGGTCAGCGCCCTGGTCGAGCGGGCCCGGCAGTACGGGGCGAGCGTGCTGACCGGCGAGCAGGGGCGGGTCATCGGCCTGGACGTGGCCGGCGGCGCGATGCGGTTGGTGCGCACCGCCACCGGCCGGGTGGCCAAGGCGGACGCCGTCGTGTGCTGCGCGGGCCGCTGGACGCCCGAGCTTGCCGCGCTGGCCGGGGCCGAGGACCTAGTGCCGCTGGTCGGATGGGCCGGGCCGGGTGCCGCCGCGCCCGGCCTGGTGGTGCAGGCCGGGCCGGTGACCCCGCCGGGCCCGGGCCGGGTGGTGCATTCCCCGGAGGTGTACCTGCGGCCGCACTCGGGCGGCCTGGTGCACCTGGAGGCACCGGACGTGGTGGCAGACCTGGAGACGGCCGAGCCGGAACTGGCCCGCTGGGCGGAGGAACTGCTGCGCCGGGCCCGGCTGGTGGTCGGCGGGCTGGATGAGGCCCGCGTGACGGCATACCGGATATGCGTCCGGCCGATGCCGTCCGACGGCCAGACGATCGCCGGGCCGCTTCCGGGCGCGGCGGGGATGTACGTGGCGGTGACGCACAGCGGGGTGACCCTCGCCGCGCATCTCGCGGAGCTGATCACGGCCGAGCTGACCAGCGGCGAGCCAGCCCCGGCGCTTGCGCCCTACCGGCCGGAGCGGTTCGCCGGGCAGCGCATCACTTCGTCGTGATCGTCGTCACCGGCAGCTTGAACCGGCGCTCGGCCTGATGCGGCAGGTCCGCGCCCAGCCAGCGGGACACCCGCTGCGGCAGGGTCGCCATGATGATCTCGTCGAACTCGTGGTCGGCGCGGACTTTCTCGATGGCCTCCAGCGGCTGCGGGCTGCCGAGGTCGCCCTGGACCGGCACGCCGAGCGCAGCCAGGTCGGTCAGCATCCGGCTGAGCCGGTGCCGCGCCTGCTCGGTGGCCTCGGCGTCGCTGCGCGGGCCCGCGTACTCGGTCGCCCACCACCACATGCCGGTCGGCGGGAGCTCGATCCCGGCGGCCACAGGGTCGTAGTGCTCGGCCCTGGTGTTCGGCACGAGCACGAAGAACGAGCACGGCCCAGTCTGAATTCTCCTGCGGAGTTCATCGATCAGTTCCGGGACCCGCAGGGTCCTGTTCGCCACGACCAGGTATCTGCGCATGTGCGAACAGTGCGCCCAGCCTGAGCAGCCGGGCAGAGGCCAAGGTCCCGCCAGTTACCGGAGGAGAAGCATTCGTGCGAGCAACAGCGGTTTCCGCGCACAGCGGCGGTTCGGAATTTGCCCGTGCGGCCACGCACGCGGCCTACGAGGCCGCGATCGGCACGGGCGCGGAATACGCCGAGATCGATATCCGCAGGACACGCGACGGCGTGCTGGTCGTCCACCACGATCCCCGCGTCGGGCCGGACGGGCCGCTGGTCGGCGATCTTTCCTATGACCAGCTCTGCGACTGTGATGATCAGCTGGTGCCCAGGGCCGAGGACGTGATGCGGACGCTGGGCGGCAAGCTCGCCGGCCATCTGGACCTCAAGGAAGCCGGGATGGAAGAAGAGGTCGCGGAAATGGCCCTGCGCCATTTCGGCCTCGGCGGGTTCGTGGTCACGACTGGTGATGACGCCTCGATCGCGCGGGTCAAGCGAGCCTTCCCGCAGGTCCGGGCGGCGCTGTCAGTCGGCAGGCAGCTGGCCGGCGTGCCGATGGCGCAGTGGGCGGAAACGTGTTTCGGCGAGATGTTCCCGCTGGCGCGGATCAGGGCCTGCGGCGCGGACTGGGTTGCGGTCAACTACCGCCTGGCGAGGCTGGGCGTGCTGGCCCAGTGCGCGCGCCATGGCGTCGGCGCGATGGTGTGGACGGTCAACTCGCCCCGGCTGATCGACCGGTTCCTGGCCGATCAGCGCGTCGACGTGCTGATCACCGACCGTCCCGGCTACGCCGTGCGCCGCCGCGCCGAACTGTCGGCGGCATTAGCTGTCGGCGCCTGAGTTGTCGGCGGCCTGAGCGGTCAGCCGGAGATGGAGGCGTTGCCCAGCGTCACTTCGTTGTTGTCATTGGTCTGCTGGGTGTGCGGATCGACGCCCGAGCAGTTGACCTCCAGTTGATTCACGCCCGCGATGTTGAGCCGCACCCTGACCGGACTGCCCAGGCTGACCACGATCGGCTTCACCAGCTGCGTGCCATCCTGATTGGCGAAGGTCACCGTTTCATCCAGGCTCGTGGCATCCGACGCGTTGTCGGGTATCCCGACGACAGCATGGAAAACGCTGCGGCCCGCAACATTGAATGCCTCGGCCGGCTGGTCGTTGCCGACAGTGCCAACGCAGTCGAACGTCACGCTGTCGGGGTAGGGCACCGCGGACATGGTCTGTGATCCGGTGGAAAAATTGGCATGATCAACCGTCGGCTGGAGCGCCGACAGGTAGGTCCCGCCGCCAGCCGCAGCACCGCCGCTGGCGCTGGACCCGCCGCCGGAGTCAGCGTGACCGGTAGTGCGCGGCGCGGACTGCTGTCGCCGTATTACCTGCTGCTGCTGCTTGACGATGATGCTCAGCTGGTTCGCCCGGCTGGTCTGGTGGACGGCGATGATGGACGCCACAGCGGCGACGATTGTCGCGACCGAGGCGAGTATTCCGCTGAACCATTTCAGCGCTGAGGAGAGCCGTTCTCCTAAGCCGCGCCGGCGCGGCTGTGCAGTTCCTGCCATCCCTGGACCCCCACTCTGCATAGCACTCCGGCTCTGGCGTGCTCAAGGTCACGGCGTCGACGACATCTGGCCCGGCAGCTTCCGCTGCGAGCCCACGGCGTTCCGGGCGGGGCGCAGGTGCAGCCGGAAAGGTGCTGGCTGGCAGGGTATCGGCGGTAAAGGCCGGTACACGGCAGGTAGCGGCAATGTTGCCAAAGCGAAATGTGCGCGGCGGCCG
>JBKQQQ010000450.1:0-14914 GCA_052144275.1 Streptosporangiaceae bacterium | reverse complement strand
GGCCGCGGTGGCGTCCTGGCCGGGCTGGTTGGAGTGGACGTAGACGTTGTTCTCGTCGTCGGCGGCGTTGTAGACGCTGGCCGTGGCGGTGCACCAGGCGCTTGAGGCCGGTGTGCGGGTGGGCCCGGGCGCGGGGCCTGGTGAGTAGGGTGTGGCGCTGGCATAGTCTGCGGCTAGCCTCGCGGCGATGGGCCGGACGACGGACGGGTCGCGGGTGAGGATGGCGAGTTCCCGGTTGTAATCGAGGCTGGCGACGGAGAAGTTCTCCGAGCCGACTAGCACCCGCCGGCCGGGGCGGTCGGCGTCGGCGACGATCGCCTTGGCGTGGATGTACAGGGCGCTGCTGACGTCGCGGTAGAGCCGGATGTGCGCGCCGGCCCGGGCCAGTTCGGCGAAGGCCTGGTCCCATTCGGAATCGGCGGTCATCGTGATGGTCACGTCCACGCCGCGCCGGGCCGCGGCGGCCAGGGCGGCAGTGACGGCCGGGTCGTCCATCTCCTCATCTTCCACGGCCAGGGTGTGCTTCGCCCCGTCGATGACCGACAGGACCGACGCTTTCGCGTTCGCCGGCGACCACACCAGGTCGGCGCCATCTGGCGGGGTGATGGCCCGCCCGGCGAAGTCGGCGTTGAAGGTGGCGACGATGGCGGCGACGTCGGCGCGACTGGTGTCGATGACGGCGAAGTCGCGGGTGCCGGGATAGTCGCGGGCGACGAAGTTGAGGGTCATGATGACCGAGGTGGCGTCGTCGACGGTGAGGGTCTTCTGGTGGTAGGTGGTGCCGGCCGGGGCCCACCGGACGTGCACGCGGTGGGCGCTCAGGTAGTTGTAGGCACCCGTGTTGGCGGACTTCTCCAGGTGCCGGTCGAGGAGCACCCGGACGTTCACGCCGCGGGCGGCGTCCGCGGCCAGATCCGCTTCCGCGGCGGAGTCGGCTAGCTCATACATGGTCAGGTCGACCGAGTGCCTCGCCCCGGTGATGAGCTTATATATCGGCCCGATCCCGGACCCCGGCTCGACCAGCAGCCGCAACGATGCCGTAGGACTCGATGAACGGCGCACGCTGGCCGACTCCACCGCGGCGGACCGGGACGCGGCCGCTGACCTGCCCGCGGCCGCGGTCTGCGCGACCTGCTCAGATGCCGCACCCTGGCCCGGCACCGTGCTGGAGCACGCAGCCACGCTCACGCCCAGCCCGGCCGCCGCCAGCATGATCAGGATCTTCCGGTACACGTCACCGCGCTCCGCCCCGCTCGGGAACCTGCCAACGTCCGACCAAATGTAGACCCTGCAGAAGACCCGGGGAGCTTTTGTTCAGGGAACCTGGCTGGCGACCGGGGAGCCCGCGACCGGCGACAGCGTGCTGGGTCAGGCCTGCGGCTGGCGTTTCATTCTGCCGCGGACCTTGTCGAGTCATTCGACCACAGCCACGGCCGCCTGGGGGATCTGTCAGACGTGCACCAGGACGAGGTCTAGGCCGACCGCGGTGATGTCGGCGTCGTCTGAGGTGAGGACCGCGTGGCCTCGCTCCGCGGCCGCCAGGGCGACGTGGACGTCGACGATGTCCGGGTGGGAGATCTTGCCGATCGTGACGCCGATCTCTTTCGCGCGCTGGGCGGTCAGTTCATCGATGATCACCGGACCGTCAGATCCCCGGCCCGCGCTGATCAGCCACCCGACATTCGCCTGGCGGGGACCGCCCCGCCACACCTGGGCGATCACGGTGCGCGGCAGGACTATCTGGATCGTGCCGTGCGACGCCTCATCAAGGATACCGAGCAGCAGCGGGGCCCGCCGCTCCAGCGCGACGAACGCGCCCGCGTCGAAGACGAACCCTCTCACGCAGCGTGGCCTGCGTCACCCGCTCCACGGTTACGGTATGCCTCGTCCGCGGCCCCCAGAGCCGCACCGAGGCTCGTCTTGGCTTGCTCGTCCAGGTCGCCGACCTCCGTCCGCAGGTCCATGACGACCGCTTCGAGCTGCGCACGAGACTCAAGAAGTTCCAGGCCCTCGGCAATCAGCGCGGACACCGACTCTGCGCGTCCTTCCTCGACCTCGTGAGCCGCCCAGTCGTACAGTTCCTGGCGGAGAGAGATGCCGATCTTCTTGGTCATCGGGATCGCGGCGTGGAGACCCCGGCCTTCGGGCCGGGGAGGAAACGCCGCGTCACCTCCCCGGAAATGCCAGTGGTGTTCGCTAGTGTGTTCGCATGTCCCGCTACCGGCTGCTCCCCACCCCCGCCCAGCAGGCGGTGCTGCGGGACCACTGCGGCCACGCCCGGTACGTCTGGAACCTGGCCGTCGAGCAGCACTCCCACTCGCACCCCGGCCGCAGGTGTGCGCCGGGCTACCTGGAGCAGTGCCGGCAGCTCACCGCCGCCCGCGCCGAGTACCCGTGGCTGGCCGCCGGCTCCCAGACGGTGCAGCAGCAGGCCCTGCGCGACTTCGCCCGGGCGATGGCCGCGTTCGTCGACCCGGGCAACCCGGCCGGGCGGCCGTCCTGGCGCAAGGCCGGGCGGGATGAGGGATTCCGGATCACCGGGCGGCGCGGCCGGCAGTGGGACGTGCGGCGGGTGTCCCGTAAGGCCGGCCAGGTCTGGGTGCCCAAGGCCGGGTGGGTGCGGTTCCGCTGGTCCCGCGCGGTGCCGCCGGGCGTGAAGTCCTACCGGGTGACGATAGACCGTGCGGGCCGCTGGCATGTCGCCTTCGCGGTGGTCCCCGCGCCGGTTCCCGCGCCGGGTAACGGACAGGCGGTGGGGATTGACCGGGGGGTGGCGGTCGCCGCGGCCCTGTCCACTGGCGAGTTGCTGCATTGCCCCGCCCTGACCGGGCGGGAGCGGATCAGGCTGCGGCGGCTGCAGCGCACGTTCGCCCGCGCCAAGCGGGGATCGAACCGCCGCGGCCGGGTCAAGCACGCGATCGCGCGGCTGCGGGCACGGGAGACGGACCGGCGCAAGGACTGGGCCGAGAAGGTCTCCACGGACATCGTGCGGCGGTTCGACGTGATCCGCGTCGAGGACCTGAAGATCGGTAACATGACCCGTTCTGCGCGAGGTACGCGGGGCGAGCCCGGCCGGAACGTCCGGCAGAAGGCCGGGCTGAACCGGGGGATCCTGGGTTCGGGGTGGGGCCTGCTGGCGCGCCGGCTTGAGGAGAAAGCGCCCGGCCGGGTGGAGAAGGTCAAGCCGCATTACACGAGCCAGCGGTGTTCGGCGTGCGGGCAGGTGGACCGGGACTCGCGTGAGAGTCAAGCCGTGTTCCGGTGCACCGCCTGCGGTTTCGCCGGCCACGCGGACGTGAACGCGGCCATCAACATCGCGGCGGGGCACGCCGTGACTGCGCGGGGAGGCGACGGGGCAGCCCGGCCGGTGAACCGCGAACCTCACCTGCTGCTCCCATCGGCGTAGCAGCTGGAATCCCCCGCCTTCAGGCGAGGGAGGATGTCAACTACTTCCCCATGCTCATCCTCGGCCCGATCGGAGAGCGCATCATCAGCTGAGCCGGGCCGGCCGACCGGGCGGACGACTGGAGTAGAAGGCCTTCCGGGCGCAGCCCTAGGCTCGTAGGCATGACACAACCCAAGAGCTTCGGCAGCGACAACCACGCGGGCGTTCACCCGGCGGTGCTCCGCGCGATCGTGGACGCGAACTCCGGCGACGCGCTCCCTTACGGTGCTGACGTGCGGACCGAGCAGGCGACCGCGGGCCTGCGCGAGATCTTCGGCGCCGAGGACGCCTTCCTGGTGCTGAACGGCAGCGGCGCCAACATCCTCGGCCTGAGCTTGCTGCTGCGCCGGCACGAGGCAGTCATCTGCGCCGAGTCCGCGCACATCAACACTGACGAGTGCGGCTCGAGCGAGCGGCTTCTCGGCGCCAAGCTCCTCCTGGTGCCTGCGCCGGACGGGAAGATCACCCCCGAGCTCATCGCGGAAAAGCTGTCCGGGCGAGGCGATGACCACCGGTCCCAGCCCGGCGTGGTCGCCATCACCCAGTCGACCGAGTTCGGCACCTGCTACACCCTCGCCGAACTGCGGAAGATCGCTGACTTCTGTCACGCCGGCGACCTTCGCCTGTACCTGGACGGGGCGCGCCTGGCCAACGCGGCCGCCGGTCTGGACTGCTCCCTGGCGGAACTGGCCGAGTGCGCGGATGTGCTCAGCTTCGGTGGCACGAAGAACGGCGCGATGGGCGCGGAGGCATTGATCGTCATGCGGTCCGGCCTGGCCGCCGACGCGCCGTACCTGCGCAAGCAGCAGACCCAGCTCACCTCCAAGATGCGCTTCGTGGCCGCCCAGTTCAACGCGCTCCTGCACGACGACCTCTGGCGCGCCAATGCGACTCACGCCAACACCATGGCCCGTCGCCTCGCCGAAGGAGCGGCTGCCGTGGACGGCGTGGAAATCGTCCATCCCGTCCAGGCCAACGCCGTCTTCGCGCGGCTTCACCCGCGGCACATCGCCGCTCTGCAGTGCGACTGGACCTTCCACGTCTGGGACGAGCGTCAGTCGGTCGTCCGCTGGATGGCCGCCTTCGACACCACCGAGGCCGATGTGGACACATTCCTCGCCAGCATCCGCGAGACAGCCACCACATAGTCCTGAACTCCGGGCCTGCGAATTACAAGCTGATGATTCACGTGAAACGCACGCCATGGTGTACTCAAGCACTGCGGGTGAGCTTCCCAATCCGTCCCTGAGACTGGGGCCCGGAACCGAATGTTTCCCGTGAAACATGGGTGGTGGTAAGCACCCGGTACGGATGCTGACCACAGGAAAAGCGCGGCGAAGACACGGTACCTTCTCGTACAAATGTCCTCTATGTTGTCATGAACCGTAAGTATGATCGAGATGTGTAACTCCGGTGAAGCAGGGACCCTCCCAGGTGCCGCATGACGCGGCGGGGCGGGAATCTCCCGCCTCAGGCGAGAGAGGAAGTCAATCCGAAGGCTCCTGCGCGGATACCTCGGGACTCATGGCCTTCACGATCCGCTCCAGGTCGTCGATCGTCGCGAACTCGACGACGATTTTCCCCTTCCGCTGCCCTAGCTCCACTTTGACTCGCGTCTCGAACAGGTCGGAGAGGCGGTCGGCTAGATGGCGGAGGCCAGGAGCGGTCGGCGGCTTGGCTGCGGTGCGCGCCGTGCGGCGTGGCGGCGAATCGTCGGATCCGACCGCGACGATCTCCTCGACAGCGCGGACCGACAGGCCCTCGGCCACGATCCGGGTGGCCAGGCGCTCCTGTGCCTCGGGATTCTCCACGCCGAGCAGGGCCCGGGCGTGGCCGGCGCTGAGCACACCTGCCGCCACACGCTTCTGCACGGCCGGCGGCAGGTTCAGCAGGCGGAGGGTGTTGCTGATGTGGGGGCGAGAGCGGCCTATCTTGCGCGCGAGTTCCTCGTGGGTGGCGCCGAAGTCATCGAGGAGCTGCTGGTAAGCCGCGGCCTCTTCCAGCGGGTCGAGCTGCTGGCGGTGCAGGTTCTCGATCAGGGCGTCCCGGAGCAGGTCGTCGTCTTGCGTCTGCTTGACGATGGCGCCGATCTCGGTCAGCCCGGCCCGCTGGGCGGCACGCCACCTGCGTTCGCCCATGATGAGCTCGTACCGGCCGGGCCCGGCCGCGCGAACCACCACCGGCTGAAGCAGGCCAACCTGCCTGATTGATTCGGCGAGCTCCTCGAGGGCGTCCTCATCGAAGGTCCGCCTCGGCTGCCGGGGGTTCGGCGTGATCGCGGAGACCGGGATCTCCCGGTAGTGAGCGCCGAGGACCTCAGCAGAGGGCGACTCTGCCGGCCCGGCCAGCCCCGTGCCCGCGGCCGGGTCCTGCCTCCGGGCGGCATCACCGTCGGCCAGCAGCGGGGACTCCGGGATGAGCGCGCCGAGTCCCCGGCCTAGTCCACGCCTTTGCTGAGCCACTGCCTCTCCCGATCTCGACGTGCTCTACTAGCCGTGCTGGCGCGCGCCCGCCGACTGCATCGCCAGCTCGTGTGCCGCTTCGGTGTACGCGATGGCGCCACTCGACGCCGGGTCGTAGGTGATCACCGACTGCCCCCGGCTCGGCGCCTCGGACACCCGGACACTCCTCGGGATGATAGTGCTCAGCACCGAAGCGCCGAAGTGTGCACGCACATCGTCGGCCACGTCGGAGGCGAGGCGAGTACGGCCGTCGTACATCGTCAGCAGCACGGTGGAGACATGCAGTCCCGGATTGAAGTTGACCCGCACCAGCTCCGCCGTGTTCAGCAACTGCTGGACACCCTCGAGCGCGTAGTACTCGCACTGGATCGGGAGCAGGACCTCCTCGGCCGCCACCAGCGCGTTCAGCGTCAGCAGCCCCAGCGACGGGGGACAGTCGACCAGCACGTAGTCAAGGTCGGACATGTCAAACGCGCGCAGCGCCCGGGCCAGCCGCAACTCCCTCGCCACCACCGGGACCAGCTCGATCTCCGCCCCGGCGAGGTCGATGGTGGCAGGCGCGCAGTACAGGCCCGGCATCTCCCCGGCCGGCCTGATGACCTCGGCCAGCGGACGGTTGTCGATCAGCACGTCGTAGACGGAGGGGACGCCCGAGTGATGCTGCACATCCAGCGCCGTCGATGCGTTCCCCTGCGGGTCCAGGTCCACCACCAGGACACGCGAGCCGTGCTGGGCCAAGCTGGCGGCCAGGTTCACCGCGGTGGTCGTCTTGCCGACCCCGCCCTTCTGGTTCGCGATCGTCATGATCCGGCAGCGCGGCGGCCGCGGCCACAGCGGACGGTCGCCCTTGCCTCGCACGCTGACCGCGGCCTCTGCGGCCCGAGCTATCGGAGTGTCCGCCGCGTCCTGCGAAATCTCCGGGACGACCACCGGCCTGGTTCCATGTGTCAGCACCGGGTCAGGGTTGTGGGCTTCGTCCCCATGGGCCACACGTGCCCCGGGAATCTCGATACCGCCGACTGCAGGCCCACCCTTGTCCACCTGAACGCCTCTCGATCCTCGGCCGACACTCTGTCCTGAACTCACGGGGTCAGGACTTCGGGGCTGCGCACCCCGGGGCCAGCCTGAACTTCCTGGCCAGCTGGAACTGCCGGGCCAGCCCAACCCTGCGATCCCGGCACGGGAGCCTGCCGCCGGGCCGGCCGTCGCGACTCCGTGCGTCCCGTCTGCTAGCGACTTTCCCGGCCAGCCCAGACCTGCCGCGCTCAGACTCGCTGTGCCCTGCCGGTAATAGCTGAGCCCCACCTATGCCCTGCCTCATCTAGCGTAGAATCGCACGACAGTAGTCGCAGGAACGACCTTACCTTGCCCTGCGTGCACAACCTCGGCACTGCGGGCACCAACTCGCCGGAGCACCGGGCGCGCCTTTTTCAATTCGTCAGTAGCAGTTCTGCCCTTGATCGCGAGCACCATTCCGCCCGGGCGCACCACGCCGATCGCCAGTTCCGCCAGCCGGTCCAGTGGTGCCACCGCCCGGGCCGTGGCCACATCGGCCCGCAGGACAACGTCCTCGGCCCGCCCGCGCAGCACGTCCGTGTTGGTGAGCCCAAGCTCCGCCACGCACTCGGACAGGAACCGGCAGCGTCGCTCCATCGGCTCGAGCAGGGTGACGGTGAGTTCCGGCCGCACCATGGCCAGCACGATACCGGGGAGTCCCGCACCTGACCCGATGTCCACCAGCGTCTCGCACCGGTCGCCGATAAGCTCGGCCACCACGGCACAGTTCAGCAGGTGCCGGTCCCATAGCCGCGGTACCTCATGCGGTCCGATCAGGCCTTGCTCGACCCCGCGGGTGGCGAGAATCCGGGCGAACGCCTCGGCGCTGCCCAGTGCGGGCCCGAACGCGGCCGCCGCGCCCGGCGGCGGCACGACATAAGAGTCAACCTCTGGCTCTGTCGCCCCGGGCGCCGCCGCCTCGGCGGCCGCAGGGCTCTCTCCGGCCGGGGAATGCCGGGTTGTCACTGCGCCGGGTAGACCACCACTCGCCGGTTGGGCTCCTCACCCTCCGACTCGCTCCGCTGGCCCGCCGCGGCCACCGCGTCGTGGATGATCTTCCGCTCGAACGGTGACATGGCGGCCAGGCTCTTCGGCTCACCCGTGCGCGCGACCTCCTCGGCCACGGTCCGCCCGTAGTCGGCAAGCTCGGCGCGGCGCCGGGCCCGGTAACCGCCGATGTCGAGCATCAGCCGGGCCCGGGTGCCGGTCTGCCGGTGCACGGCGAGCCTGGTCAGCTCCTGCAGCGCCTCCAGGACCGTGCCGTCGTCGCCGACCAGTTCGTCCAGGGTGGCGCCGACGACCGACACGATCGCCCGGTCACCCTCGACATCCATGTCGATGTCGCCGTCCAGGTCGGCGATGTCCAGCAGGCCTTCCACATAGTCCGCGGCGATATCGCCTTCGAGCTCGAGATCGCTCAGCTGCTGGGCAGCGTCCGCGGGTCCCCCGGCTTCTTCGGCGTCCTCGGTGTCTTCGAGGACCTCCTCCGCGTCGGTGACCTCCACGTCCTGCTGGCTCACGACCGGACCTCCCACTGTGGTTTGCGTAGCCGTCACCGCTTGCCCGACCGCTTGCTTCTCGCCTGCCGCACCGGCTGCTGCCGCACCACCTTAGCGGTGGGCACGTCGTCCTGGGGCTCGGGTTCGGGTTTCGCCCGCCCCAGTCGGAGCAGCCCGCGCTTTTCCGCGGAGTTCTGCCCGGTGGCCGGCTGGGACGCCGAGGTGGCCGGGCGGGACGCGGTCCCGGTCCGCGCGCCGCCAGACCCGTTGCCGGTCCGGCCGGAGCTAGTCCCGGAGCTAGCCCCGGAGTTAGCCGCTGTGGTGCCCTTGACCCGGGCCGAGCCCGAACCCGCCGATGCCGGTCGCCCGCTGGCCGTCCCGGCCTTCGCGTCGCCGGCTGCCGAGCCGGTCCGCGGGCCGCCAGTCCGTGCGCCGCCGGCGGCCGCCTTGGCGGCACCGGATCCCGAAGCACCCGGCGATCCCGGACGCGGCGATCCCGGACGCGGCGAGCTCTTCGCAGCCCGCACCGGGCCCACCGGGCCGGCCGTGGTCGCGCCGGCCGCCGCGCCCGCGGCCCCGATCGGCTCCCAGTTCCTGAACATGAAGAACTGCTGGCCGAGCGTCCACAGGTTGGTCGTCACCCAGTAGAGCACCAGGCCGTACTGCCAGTACAACCCGGTCAGCGAGAAGAACGGGATGATGTACTGCATGTACTTCTGCGACTGGGCCATCGGGTTGTCCGGGTCCACGCTGCCGGTCTGCATGAGACCACGCTTAGCGCTCTGCCGGACGGTCATGAACGTGGTCGTGGCGCTGACCACCACGGTCAGCGCGATCACGATGCTCACGTGGAGCGGCACCGACTGGTGCGAGAACAGCAGCTTATCGCCCAGGTGCACGCCGAAGATGGTCGCCTTCTGCGCGCTCACCACCACCGGCACCGTCAGCCCGTACCTCGGCGTGGTGCCCGGCACCCATGTGGTGATGGCACGCAGCACGTTGAACAGCGCGAAGAACACGATCATCTGCGGGATCATCGGCAGGCAGCCCGCCAGCGGGTTGACCCCGTTTTCCTTGTAAAACTTCATCGTCTCTTCGTTGAGACGCTGCTTGTCGCCCTTGTACTTCTTCCGCAGTTCCTGCAGCTGCGGCGCATGCTGGGCCATCTTCCGCTGGGCGTGCACCTGCTTGATGAACAGCGGCACCAGCAGCAGCCTGATAAACATGACCAGGATCACGATGGACAGGCCCCAGGCCAGTCCGCTGGCCGGGCCGAAGAGCGAGCCAAGCACGGCGTGTATCCGCATGATGACCCACGCCACCACGTTGTTCAGTGGATCGAGCGCTTGCACCAGCTAGCTCCTCGCGACCTTGGCGGGTTTCCTGGTCGGCACCGGATCGTAACCGCCTGGATTAAACGGATGGCATCGGGCGATGCGGGCTATCGCGAGCCAGAGCCCCCGGGCCGCGCCGTGCTCGGCCAGGGCGGCCAGCGCGTACTCACTGCACGACGGCGCGAACCGGCAGCGCGGCCCGAGCAGCGGGCTGATGAACCGCCGGTAACCGGCGATGGGAAACATCAGCAGCCGCGCCGGCGCCGTACCTCTATCAGGCGCGGTGCGGGCCGGACCGTGAGCAGTACCTCTATCTGGCATTACCGACGCGCGCCCCAACCTGCCGCCGCAGCAACCTGCTGATCACCGAATCCAGATCTGCGGCGAGATCCGCCTGGCTTGCGTGCGCGGCTGCGGCATTTGCGCGCACCACAAGAAGGCTACCGCCAGGAAGCGACTGAAGATACCCGCGCATGAGCTCGCGAAGCCGCCGCTTAACACGGTTTCTCGTTACCGCCGAGCCAACCGCCCGGCTTACCACGAATCCTACCCTGGCCGGTTCCCGCTGGTGAAGAGCGTCTTGGCGGACCAGCAGATGGCCCACTACGCGGGGCCTGCCCGCCCGGATCCCGGTGCGTACGGTCAGCGCGAACTCCGCGCCGCGGCGCATCCGGGATGCAGAAGGCAGGATCAGGCACTCAGCCGGTCGCGGCCCTTGCGCCTGCGGGCGGCGAGGACAGCGCGTCCGGCCCGGGTGCGCATGCGCAGCCGGAAACCATGCGTCCTCGCGCGGCGCCGATTATTCGGCTGGAACGTGCGCTTACTCACTGGGGCTCCAGGTAAGGGATTGTGATACGGGCAGGCTCAACTGCAGCCGTGCGGTTCTCGGATTCACCACAGGCTACCATCTGGAAGACCGGCGTTTGCCAGGCGTGCCCCGCTGCCGCGACTTAGGCTGTGGAAAGCTATTCTCCCCGAAAGGCTGCAGTCACGCTATGCAGCGGGGATGCCACGTGCACAACATGTGGATAGTTCTGTGGATCGTGAGCGCGGCTCGCGACGCGGGGATGCGAGGGGAGCGCACAGGTGGCAAATTCAGACCTGGCAGAGGTATGGGCACGATCCCTCGACGGGCTGGCCGACTTGCAGATCCAGCCGCATCAGCGGGCCTGGCTGAAGCTCACCCGGCCGCTCGGGCTGGTGGAAAACACCGCCCTCATCGCGACGCCGAACGAGTTCGTCAAGGAACAGCTGGAGACCAGGCTGCGCCCGCTGATCACCCAGGCGCTGTCCCAGCAGCTCGGCCGCGACATCCAGCTCGCGGTCACGGTCGACCCGGCGCCCCAGGCCACGATGCCCGCGTCCGCCGAGGACCTGGTGGCGGATCCGCCGGGACTGGCGGGCCCGCAGGCCCCCGAGCCTGACCTCGGCTCGCGGCTCGGCCCCCCGGCGTCCGGGCCGCACGCTCACCCGTCTGGTGACGCGTCCGGCGAGGCGACCCCTGGGGGCCTTCGGGACCTTGGGGGCCACGCCGATCCGGGCCGCCCCGGCGGACCCGGCGCGATGCCCCAGGCCCCCCGGCTCGGCGGCACGCGGCTCAACTCCAAGTACACCTTCGAGACGTTCGTCATCGGCTCGAGCAACCGGTTCGCGCACGCGGCCGCGGTCGCGGTCGCCGAGGCCCCGGCCAAGGCGTACAACCCGCTGTTCGTCTACGGCGACTCGGGCCTGGGCAAGACCCACCTGCTGCACGCGATCGGGCACTACGCGCAGACCCTCTACTCCGGCCTGAAGGTCAGGTACGTCAGCTCGGAGGAGTTCACCAACGACTTCATCAACATGATCAGGGACGGCAAGCAGGACGGCTTCCGGCGCCGGTACCGCGATGTCGACGTGCTCCTCGTCGACGACATCCAGTTCCTGGAGAACAAAGAGGGCACGCAGGAAGAGTTCTTCCACACCTTCAACACCTTGCACAACGCGAGCAAGCAGATCGTCATCTCCAGCGACCGGGCCCCGAAACGGCTGGTCACGCTCGAAGACCGGCTCCGCAGCCGGTTCGAGTGGGGCCTGCTGACCGACGTCCAGCCGCCCGAGCTCGAGACCCGCATCGCCATCCTGCGCCGCAAGGCGATCCAGGACACCCTGAACGTTCCCCCGGAAGTGCTCGAGTACATCGCCAGCCGGATCTCCACCAACATCAGGGAACTCGAGGGCGCGCTGATCCGGGTGACGGCGTTCGCCAGCCTGAACCGCCAGTCGGTCGACCTGCAGCTGGCCGAGATCGTGCTCAAGGACCTCATCCCCGAGGCTCAGGGCCCGCAGATCACGGCCGCGACGATCATGGGCCAGACGGCCTCCTACTTCGGGCTGTCCATCGAGGACTTGTGCGGGACCTCCCGGTCACGGGTGCTCGTCACGGCCCGGCACATCGCCATGTACCTGTGCCGCGAGCTCACCGACCTGTCGCTGCCCAAGATCGGCCAGCAGTTCGGCGGCCGCGACCACACCACGGTCATCAATGCGGACAGGAAAATCCGCTCCCTGATGGCCGAACGCCGGTCGATCTACACGCAGGTCACCGAGCTGACCAATCGCATCAAGCAGCAGGCCCGAACGGGCTGACCCGGCATGCGCACGGCTATGCACACAGTTTGTGGACAACATTGTGGAAGACATTCGGATAACCAGGGGACAACCAGTGGCAAGCCTGGGCGCCGCCAGCCGCCGACCACAGCACGGGTTCCGCCGTCCCCTTACAGCGCACATCCCCTGTGGGCAGAAAATGGCTGCTGACCTGCGGGAGCAGGGATTCTCCCCAGAATCCACCGTACCTATGACTATGACGGTTCTCTAAATAAGAAAAGAACAACACCAAGTAGGCCCTGTGTGCGGGCGCCCGCCGGACAGCGTTTGTCGTACCCGGCGACGCGCGCACTCACACGTAGTAGGAGGCAGTCCCGTGAAGCTCCAGGTTGAGCGTGATCATCTGGCGGATGCCGTGGCCTGGACCGCCCGTGCCCTGCCGGCCCGCCCGACCGCTCCCGTGCTGGCCGGGATGCGCCTGCACGGGGGGACAGATCTCACGCTCTCGACGTTCGACTACGAAGTCTCGGCCCAGGCCACCGTGCCGGTGATCACCGACGAAGAGGGCGCGGTGCTCGTCTCGGGCCGCCTGCTGGCCGAGATCGTGCGGTCGCTGCCCGCCAAGCCGGTCGACCTGTTCACCGACGGGACCCGCGCGACGCTCAAGTGCGGCAGCGCCACCTTCACCCTGGTCCTGCTGCCCGAAGAGGAATACCCGACGCTGCCCGAGATGCCGCCGCTGGCCGGGTCGGTGGGGAGCGACGCGCTGGCCTCCGCCATCGGCCAGGTGGCGATCGCGGCCGGCCGCGACGATACCCTTCCTGCGCTGACCGGCATCAGGATCGAGATCGCCGGCGACACGCTGACCCTGGTCGCCACCGACAGGTACCGGCTGGCCGTCCGCGAGCTGCGCTGGAACCCGGCGCGGCCGGACCTGAGCACGGCCGTGCTCGTCCCGGCTCGCGTGCTGGGCGACACGGCACGCGCGCTCACCTCCGGCGCGGAGGTGTCGATATCGCTGGGCGGCGACAGCCTGATCGGCTTCGCCGGCGCCGGGCGGCAGACCACCACCAGGCTGTTGTCCGGCGAGTACCCCAAGTACCAGGCGCTGCTGCCGAGCGAGTTCAGCGCGGTCGCCGAACTCGCGGCCGGCTCATTCGCCGAGGCGGTGAAACGGGTGGCGCTCGTCGCCGAGCGCAACACCCCGGTGCGGCTGGCCTTCAGTTCCGGGCAGCTGGTGCTCGAGGCCGGGGCCTCAGAGGACGCGCAGGCGGTGGAGGTCCTCGAGGCGGCGTACGACGGCGAGGACCTGCAGATCGCCTTCAACCCGCAGTACCTGCTCGACGGCATCGGAGCGATCGACTCCGACACGGCCAGGATCTCGTTCACCTCGCCCACCAAGCCCGCGGTCGTCACAGGCAAGAGCGAGGGCGAGCCCGACTACCGGTACGTGCTCATGCCGATCCGTTCCGCGGGGTAGAAGACCGTAGGCTCGGGTGTGTGCATCTCACCCGGCTTGCGCTGATCGACTTCCGGTCGTATGGCGAGCTCAGCCTTGAGCTTGGGCCGGGCGTGAGCACGTTCAGCGGGCCGAACGGGGAGGGCAAGACCAACCTGGTCGAGGCGATCGGCTACCTGGCCACGCTGGGCAGCCACCGGGTCGCCACCGACGCGCCGCTGGTCAGGCGCGGCGCTGACGCTGCCGTGCTGAGAGCGGCGGTAACCGGTGCCCAGGGCAGCACGCTGGTGGAAATCGAGATCAACCCCGGCCGGGCCAACCGGGTCAGGCTGAACCGGGCGCCGATGCCGCGGCCGCGGGACATCCTCGGCGCGCTGCGCACGGTGCTGTTCGCGCCCGAGGACCTGGCCCTGGTCAAGGGTGATCCCGGCGAGCGGCGGCGGTTCCTCGACGAGCTGCTGGTCGCCACCGCGCCGCGGTACGCCGGCCTGCGCGCGGATTACGAACGGGTGCTGCGGCAGCGCACGGCGCTGCTCAAGTCGGCGGGGTCCAAGGGGCACCTGCGCGGCGCGGCCCGCGAGTCGATGACCGCGACGCTCGACGCGTGGGACGCGCAGCTGGCTCAGGCGGGTGCGCCGCTGCTGGCCGGCCGGATGCGCCTGGTGGCGGCGCTGCGGCCGCACGTGACCGCCGCGTACGAGGCGGTCTCCGGCGGCCCGGTCTCCGGCCGGCCGGGCGAATCGTCCGGAATGTCCTACCGTGCCTCAGTGTTGAATACTGATGGGCTTGACGACGCCGGGAGCGCGGACACTGACGTGCCCGGGTTGCAGACGGCGATGCTCAAGGCGCTAGCCGGGGTTCGGGCCAGCGAGCTCGACCGCGGCGTCTGCCTCGTCGGCCCGCACCGGGATGAGCTCGAGTTGTTCGTCGGCGGTCTGCCGGCCCGCGGTTACGCCAGCCACGGCGAGTCCTGGTCGCTCGCGCTCGCGCTGCGCCTGGCCAGCTTCGCGCTGCTCAAACAGGGTCGCGAGGATCCGGTGCTGATTCTCGACGACGTGTTCGCCGAGCTCGAC
>JBKQQQ010000449.1:0-4519 GCA_052144275.1 Streptosporangiaceae bacterium | reverse complement strand
ATCCCCCGGCTGCAATCCCTTGACCACGCTGGCCCCCCCAACGTCACCCAAGACGCCCTTACGGCATATCTGACAGAACCACGATAATCACTGCGCAAGCGAATTAACATGGGCCTGTACGGCCGTTTTGTGTTAAATAGGGAACCTATTTAACTACAGTCACGCTGGCATCAGGAGCCTCATTTCCCCCGCACGTCACGGAGGCACGGTCCCTGGCGACGGTACCTTGGCCGAACTAATGGCAGGTAATTCAGTCGGATACGGCCGCTAGCCAATAGCTGTAGGCGGCTGGCCGAGCGTCATGTCTGCCAGGCCCCGAAGGCAATGCATGCCTTACGTGCCGGCCGATATGCGTTGGAGCTTACGGTCAGCGCCTTTGTTTCCGCCGCACTTCTGTCGGGCACCTCCCCGACGACGCGGCTTGCGACACCCATCAGTTCGAGCTCCTGGGCCAGTCCGGAGCTTGGCCGGCTCTTGCTGAGGAGTCCGCCGAGGCGCACGAGCGTCGCACCGTATGTGCTGTAGTCAGCGCGCTGGGCGTTGTTGTACCCGTTATTGGCGACGCCGATCTCGCGCACCAGTCCGTTCGCGGCCGCGCGGAACTCGTAGCAGGCCTGGGCCGGGCTGAGCGCGGTTTGCCTGAAGGCGAGAATCATGGCGGTCAAGGCGGCGTCAACGACCGTGGCGTTAGGCGGCGGCTGGAGTCCTAGCGTCTCGGTCTGCTGGATGACGATGATGAGGTCGCGTCCGACGCTTGCCATCACCCACGTGATGGTTTCGCCGACGAATCCGCCCCTTGCCCGGTAGGAAGTCGAGCGGTCGGTTCCCCAGGTCCGAACGCCGCCTTCCGGTGCGCTAAAGCGCTGCACGGTCCACATCAGGGTGCCGCCTTGCCGAGCGACGGCGTACCGATGGCAGGGCGCAAGGTCTGTGTCTGCGGCGGTGAATATCGAGGACGGGACCGGCCGGGAAAAGGAATTGACCAGGACGGTAAGACCCTCGGTTCCGGCGAGCGCTCCGTACGCCATCTGGTAATTGCCGTCCGCCTGGGTCACCGGGTGGCCGAGGACGCTTAGGTATCCTGCCGACCACAGCTGCTTGCAGCCGGCCGGCTGAATGGTGACGTGCCCGGTGGGCGCGTCGCTGGGGATGAGGCCCTCGCCGGTCCATCCGACCGGAAGGGCGACGCATACGCCGTCGATGACGTGACGGGCGGCCGTCGTGGTCAGTCCCTGGTCGGCATCGAGGGCCAGGAACGGCAGGGCGGGCTGCATGGTCCCGCAAGGGTAAGGGAAGGGAGTCGCTGCCGGGTCGTCAAGCAAGCCCGGGATACCTGTGACGAAGACCAGGACGGCGGCGGCTGCCGCTGCCGTGCTGGCGCCGGCCGGGACGAGCCACGATCGCTGCAGTACCGCAGGCCGCCGGATGCGCACCAGCGCGAGCAGCGAGGTCGGCAGGGCGAGGAAGAACAGCCACACGCTGGACGCGTTCGTCCATCCAGAAAGAAGATGGACGAAGGGGGCGCCCTGGACTACCGCTTCGTAAGCGACGCTTCCCACGCAGACCAGCACGGTCGTCAGCCATGCGGTGACACAGGCTCGCGCCAGCCCGGCCATTCCCCTGGCCAGTACGAGGATGACCAGGACCGCCCAGCCGGTGAAGGCGCAGACCCACCAGTTTTCCTGGAGCCATTGGAGGGCGATCGTTGCGTTCGGCGGCTCATCCAGGTGGCCCTGGGCCATGAGGACGGCCACGGCGATCACGGCTGCCCCGGCCGGCGTGATCGCCGCGGACACGGCGGCCCGGGCCGCCGGGCCGTGCACGTCCCACCCCCGGCTCGGCACCGCCAGTGCGATGACCGCGGCGGGATACAGCAGCAGCAGCAGCGAGTGCCACGGTGTCGCCTGCAGGTCGAAGATCAGGACGTGCCAATCGAGGCCAGCGGAGGTCAGGCGGACCGGCACCAGCGCGCCGGCGCTGCAGCAGGCGATCACGACCGTCACGCCGGCCACCAGCCATGCGGGCCGGTGCGGATACCGTTCGGCCGCCAGGCTGGCCAGCCCGGCGGCTAGAGCGGCCAGGCCGGCCCCGGCACAGGCCAGGATGACGGCGGTGGCCACTCCGCCGAAACCTGAGCCGACGACCACCGAAAGCACCGCGTTGGTCGCAGTCCCCGGCGCGGCCACCGATCCCAGCAGCAATCCGAGGCTGACTCCGGCCACCGGCGCCCACCACGCGTACGGCACGCCGGCCAGGCGAGCCTGGGCGGCGCTCCGCAGGAATGCGGGGGCGAGGCCGAGTCCGAGCACCACGCCCCCGGTGGCTGCCCATACCCGGGGCGGCAGCGACGCTGCCGCGGCGTAGTCCAGGCTCGAGGCAAAGTAGGAGCACGTGTTCATGGCCATCGCCGCCACCGCGCCGACCGCGAGCGCGGTCGCGAAGCCGACGTCTCGGACGGTGAGCGGGCTGCCGAGCGCCGCGAGCCGCGCCGTGACCGACGGGTGCCGCGCCAGCAGCCGACGCCGCCATCGGCTCCAGTTCGGGGCGGTGCCGGCCGGGACCTCGGCGGTATCCAGCAGGTTCCGGAGCGGCTGCGGCGAGTCCAGCCAGCGGGCTGCCTGGCGGTCGGCGGCGATCTCACGTAGGCGCAGCAGCCCGGCGGCGACCAGTATGGTCGCGGCGACGAACACGACGGCCTGGACCAGGTACGCCTGCGGCACCTGAGTCTGGCCGGCGTCGAGGATATCCGGCAGCGACGCCAGCGCCACGACCGGAATCGTGATCCAGGCGATTCCCCGCACCGAGGACACCAGGCTGACGTCTCGCGCGCGCACGTGCGCGAGCTCGTGCAAGACGACCGGATCAAAGCGGCTGGGATCGAGCGTCGTCTTGAGCGGCAGGACAACCAGCGGGCGCCCGTCCGGAAGAACGGTCGTATAGGCCTCCCGCACCGCGGCCACCGCAAGCCGAGGCCGCCGCCCGGTTAGCCCGGCCCGGTCGCACAGTGACTCGAACCTCGCGGTCACGGCCTGGGTCTGCGTGTACTGCTGAGCACGCGCCAGCCGCCTGCGGGTGAGCCACGGCCCGACCACGATCAGCGCCGCCGTGAAGAGCAGCATGTAGCCGACGCACCCGAGGAGGAACAATCCCTTGAATCTGTAGGCGCCTACCAGACACCGGTCATATTGCTGCGCGTGCGTCAGGATCGGATAGCTGAGCGAGCACCGGTTCAGCGCGCCCTGGAAGGGAGTGGACAGGGTCCGGTCGGCGGCGAAGAACAGCTCGCCGGCGGAAGCTCCCACGCACCCGACTGCCGTCGCCAGCAAGGCGTACATCCCGAGGATCGCCCCGGCGTGTGACGGCGTGCGGCCGACTGGGGCCGCCATGATCAGTCGTTCCCCGGCCCGTAGGTGAGCGAGCCGAGCACGGCGTCGGCCAGAACCTTCGCCTTGGCGGCCGACATTCCGAGCGTCCTGGCTTGCCGCTCGCACGCGTCACGTATTGCCCGGGCCTGCTCGCCGGTGAGCACGTCACGGGCGGCGCTCTCGCTGCTCTTGGCCGCCGCCCCGGTCCCGTCGGCCTGCACCGTTGCGGCGGCGGCCCGCCGCCTCTCCCGGCGTTTCACCCGGACCCGGACCCGCTCCTCCGCGACATTGCCGAGCACCTCGCCAACGGCGGCGGCGATAATCGGATAGGTCAGCTGAGTCATCAGCACTTCCTCGACGCCGAACCCGACCGAAGCGCCCGGCGACTTCCCCGGCCGCTGCCGCCCGCCGTCGGCCGGCCAGTCCTCCGCCACGCTGTCGAAAACCGCCAGCTCTTCCGGCGCCAGCTGGCGGATCACGTCCCGGGTAACTTCCTTAATCTGGTCCGCCGACAGCGGCCCGGCTTTCGCTGGCTCAGCGTGTTCGTTTCCCGTCACTGTCCCGAGCCGATCATGAAGCCGCCGCCCGGCCCGAAGTGATAGCACCCGAAGCGTGCAGATCCGGGATTCGACGTTAATGCCAGGAAACGCATTATTCCCCCCATTTACCCCATGAGAAATCAGCCAGCGCGGAGGCTAATCAGGTCGAAGGCGTTAATCATTAAGGTCTTACGTCCCGACGTTAGCAGCATAGCGGCCCATGCAGCCGCCTTCTATATGTCACCCGGATAAAACACGATGAACTCCCGCCGCGAGGCTTCTTCCCACGGCCGTTTCAAGATCGTTAACGATGGGTTCGCATGAGCCGTCTCACGCCGTGCCAGGTTGCGGACGCGGGGCGAAGCCTCCTTGAGGATTGCTGGTCATCACCGGAACCCGCCAGCCGTGACCAGGCCGCTCATGATCGGCCCTTCGGGGGTCGTACTGCTGATTCCATCTACTCGACGATGCGCAAGTCGGCGATGAGGCCCTCACGCAGCCTGAAGTCATAGGTCAGCGAGGCATGACCTCCGGGGAAGTCACCATCGACGTCGACCGTCAGGCGATACTCCGTGGCGCTGACCGCCTCACTGCCGGTTATGGTCGTGGTGTAGG
>JBKQQQ010000448.1:0-3363 GCA_052144275.1 Streptosporangiaceae bacterium | reverse complement strand
CCCGATGCTGCCCTGAAGCCCGATGCTGCCCTGATCGGCGGAGTGGTTGCTGGGTAAGCGCCAAGAGGCACGTACCAGCAGCCGCCCCAGGGAAATCCCCTCGGGCGGTTTTCATTTACCTAGGGATGAGCCAGCGGATAGGCAGCCGGTTCCCAAGGTCGGCAAAATGCGGGTTCAACTCCTGCCGTCCCTGCGCGCCTCTCGCAGAGGCTTGGTTTTTGACACCTCCCTAGCGTGAACACCATGACGGCAGGCCGAAGCGGCTGCGCGGAAGCCTGCCCGTGGGGGTGACAGCTAAGGAGCGGGCGCGCCCTGCAAGCGTTGCCGTAGCCGGTTCGATTCCGGCCATCTCCACTTTCGGGTGTCACTTTCGGGATGTGGTGTAAGGGTTAGCGCTCCGGTTTTGGGGACCGGTAGACCCACTGCTTCCACATCCCGATCAGGCAGCCCGATAGCCTTTTGACGCTACCGGTGCGCGTCCGAATCGCGCTTCCCTAGCTCACGCCCTTCGGACCGGCGTCCGCGTGTCCTCGGTAGGGACGCGTCGCCCGGATCGGCACCGGGGAAGGGCTCGCATGCGGTTGTAGCTCAGTAGGTCAGAGCGTCACCTTGCCGAGGTGAAGGTCGTCGGTTCGAGGCCGACCAGCCGCTCGCATGCCGTTCTAGCCCAAACTGGTAGAGGCGCCCGGCCCAGACCCGGGAGGTTCGCGGTTCGAATCCGCGGTACGGCACGTGGATGAGGTAGCAGAGCAGCGCCCGACGAAGCAGGTCATCGTGATCCGGCGCGACCTGAGGATGCGCCGCGGCAAGGAGATCGCCCAGGGCGCGCACGCGTCAATGGCCTGGCTGGCCGAACGAGTCCTGGCGCGGATGACCCCCGTGGGGAGTGTGGATCACGTCGAGCTCTCCGAGGCCGAACGGGCGTGGCTTACCGGCAGCTTCCGCAAGGTCACCGTCAAGGTGGGTTCGGAGGAGGAACTGCTGGCCGTGTACGAGAAGGCGCTCGAGGCCGGGCTGGTCGCGCACCTGGTGACCGACCGGGGCCTGACCGAGTTCGGCGGGGTTCCCACTCGCACGTGCCTGGGCATCGGTCCGGACTATGACGACCTCATCGACCCGGTGACGGGTGACCTCGAGCTGTACTGACTGGTCCGGCTCCAGGGTTGCCCACCGAAGCGAGATAGCTCAGCCGGTTAGAGCGGCGGGCTCATAACCCGCAGGCCGTGAGTTCGAGTCTCACTCTCGCTACGCAGAGGAAAGGAAACGGAATGCAAAGAAAACAGGCTCTGCCACCGGCCACGGGCCGTTAGCTCAGCTGATCGGGGTTCGACTCCCTGCACCGGAGCGTTGGTGGCGTAGCTCAGTTGGTCAGAGCGCTGGCCCGTCAAGCCAGAGGCCGCGAGTTCGAGACTCGTCGTCACCGCCAGGCCCGCATAGCTCAACGGCCAGAGCACCAGGACGTCGCGCCCGGACCTGGTCCGGTGGTCACGAAATGCGGACCAGCACATCCCTCGCCAGCAGCGTGGCTATCGGGGTTTCCATGATCACCATGTCGATCGGCAGGCTGGAAATAGCCTCCCGGCCTGCCGTGAAGATTTGCTCCAGCGCATCGCCCGAGGGGCTGTCGACGATTCCGTCGAGGGAATCGGCGGGTCCTAGCAGGGGGGCGATCTGGGTGCTCCAGAACCAGCTGGCCAGCGCGATCTGCGCGACGAGCACGTGATCTCCCTGGCCGAGCGCCGCGCGCGTTACCGCGGCCAGCCACAGCCACGGCTGCTTGGTCGCCTCCGGGCCGGCTATGAAAACCGCGTCCAGGATGTCTTGCGGCGACACAAATCCGCCGGCCTGATTGAGCGCAACCCCGAACGCCCGCAGCGCGCCATCATTGCCCGGCGCGCGGCTGAACTGGTCCATCAGAGCCGCGGCACGCTGGACATCACCGCTGGTGACCACCATCGCCTGGGGCGGGCCTGCCGCCTCCGCAGGAGGCGTCGTCCGCATAGGCGGCGCAGGTGGTGTTTTCTTCCCGAATATGCCCATCTGTCACCCTCCCCTTGGGGCGCGCTGATCACGCATCCCCACCCATGAACGGTGAAACCGTAGCAGGACGTCATCCGGGGCACACGTCATTCCGCGCAGGTTCGCAGGTCAAGCAATAGTTTCGAGACTGTTAAGTAGCCGGTGTGTAATAGCTGGGCGCCGGTGCCTCCGCCCGGAAATCGGGCGAGATTTCGGTCATTTCCCCGGAAGGCCGTCGCGTGTCCCGGGCGCGCCGCTATCAGTTGTCCGTTAGTCCGAAGTTACGGCCAGTTCGGTAGGCGATTTTTGGTCTGACCTGGGCTTTTACCGGGCTGGCCGGGTGGTGTTCTGGCTACGTCAAGGTCAGCGGGATCGCGGTGCCGAGGAGGCTGAAGGCCTCGCGCTGGGCGCTGGTCGGCTCGGTGAGCATCGGGATGGTGACCTGGGTTCCGGTGTACCGGACCTGGTTGCGGGTCAGGGTGGCCAGGTGGTCCAGCAGGCCGCGGAAGCTGCGGTAGGGCTGTCCGGCCAGGTCGCGCTGATAGGAGGCTTTGGCCTGGGCGGCCGCGGAGCGGCGGGCCGGGGTGACCGGGTTGTCCGGGGCGGGCGGGTCCTGGTCGGTGTAGGTCAGCGGCGCCCAGGCGCGGCGCAGGTGCCAGGTGAGGTAGCAGGCGAGCATGCAGATCAGCACGTGTGCCCGGACGCGTTCTTCCAGCCGGTGGAAGACGGGCCGCAGGTCCAGGTCGTCGGCCTTGATGTGGCGGAAGTCCCGCTCGACGTATTTGAGGTTCTTGTAGGCGGCGACCACGGCGGGCGCGTCGAGCTCGTCAGCGGGGACGGGGGTGCGGAGCACGTAGAACCCGTCCAGGGCGGCTTCGGCGTCGATCCGGTCCTGCCGGCGCTGCACGGCCAGGGTGGTGTCGGTGATGGCGATCTCGAAGTGCTTGCCGGTCTTGTACCGGCTGATCACCTTGCCGACCTCGACGCCGATCGGCCCGGCGCCGGTGAGCTTGCCGGCCTGGACGCGGGCGAGGAGGGGGGCGAGCAGCTTCTCGGTGGCGGCGAGCAGGTCCTCGCGGGTGCGGGCGCGGTCGGCGGCCAGGACCGGGTTGCGGCAGGCGATCAGCCGCTCGCCGGGGAAGTCATCGGAGGTGATCTCGGCGAGGTCCTGCTGATCGAACAGGGACAGCTGGAGGGGACCGCCGTCGGCCATGAGTTTCTTGATGGCCGGGGCGCGCAGCGCGGTGATCCACCCGTAGGCATCTGGCCGCTGCGTCCCGTCCTCCAGCCGGTTCAGGGCCCGGATCCGGGCGCTGGTGATCATGCCGCGGTCGCCGACCATGA
>JBKQQQ010000447.1:0-9106 GCA_052144275.1 Streptosporangiaceae bacterium | reverse complement strand
CCCTGGAGACCGCTCTCCTCCAGATCGAGCGGCAGTTCGGCAAGGGCTCGGTCATGCGCCTCGGCGAGGAGACGCGAGTGCCGGTCGAGGTGATCCCGACCGGCTCGATCGCGCTGGACGTGGCGCTGGGCCTCGGCGGCCTGCCCCGCGGCCGCATCGTCGAGATATACGGACCAGAAAGTAGCGGAAAGTGCCTGACAGCTGACACCTACGTGTGGTCCGATCGAGGGCTGGAGACAATAGCCGAAGTCTTCGAGCGCGCGGGCATGAAGGCGAGTTGCACGTCACGCGTCACCGACATCAGCGAGTCTGGTATCCGCCTCGTCAATGAGAAGGGCGAGCTCGAGACCGTCGTCGCCCTGACGCACAATAACCGTAAGCCGGTTCTCCGATTGAAGCTACGGTCGGGGCGGACCGTTAGCGTCACTCACAACCATCCGCTCCGGGTCGTCAGCGATCGCGGGTTCATCGTGTGGCGCAAGGCCGGGGAAGTGCGCACAGGCGACACGGTCGTCTCTGCCAAGTTTGGTGCCGTGGAGGCCGCGGGCGGTGACGGGCTCAGCGAGGACGAGGCCGTCCTGTTGGGATATCTCGTGGCAGAGGGCACTCTCTGCTACGACTACTCGATCCGGTTCACCAACTGGGATCCTGAGGTGAGCAGCGAATTCACTCGGCTCATGGAGCACGTCGCCGGAGTTCCGGTTCGCAACTACGGCAACAAGGAGTTTGCCGTCCAGGGCAAAAAAATCCGCGATCGGTTCGCGGAAGAGTATGGTCTCGATTACGTTAAAGCGGCAGGCAAGAAAGTCCCCGCCTGCGTACGGGTATCCGGGCACAAGGCGCAGCGCGCCTTCCTTTCAGCACTCTTCGAAGGCGATGGGTGGATTGATCCCTCATCTACGATCGGACTGGGTACTGCGTCTGAGGAACTGGCCCGGCAAGTCCAGCTGATGCTCTACGGGCTCGGTATCCCGGCGACCGTCTCGTCGAAATACAACACGAAGTATGAGCGTGACTACTGGTCTGTGACCGTAAATCCCGCGGTAGTCGGCCGGTTCCTGTCTGAAGTAGGGTTCCGCTCTGCTCGGCGAAAGGCGCAAGTCGAGAAGTGCTTCAAGTTGTCACCCCGGGACCCGCAGTTCGAGAACATCCCGCACCTGTCAGGTCTGCTCCGAGACCTGCGTGATGACTGTGGCGGCGACAGAGGATTCGACAAGGCCGCAGGCGACATCTTCCGCAGGGACATGTCTCTCTCGTGCTCTCGGCAGCGCTTGACGAAGATCGTCGAGTGGTGTGACCGGCAGGAAGACCGGTTCTCCGCAGGAGCCAAGACGATTGTGGAATACCTGCGGATTCTCTCGGGACTCCCGTACACCTACGAAGAGGTCGTCGCGATCGAGGACGGAGGGCTTCAGCCGACCTTCGATGTAGTCCTCCCTCGCACCCACAGTTTCGTCGCCAACGGAATGCTCTCCCACAACACGACCGTGGCGCTGCATGCCGTGGCGAACGCCCAGAAGGCCGGTGGGATCGCCGCATTCATCGACGCCGAGCACGCGCTGGACCCGGACTACGCGAAGAAACTCGGCGTCGATACCGACGCCCTGCTCGTTTCCCAGCCGGACACCGGCGAGCAGGCGCTGGAGATCGCGGACATGCTTATCCGCTCTGGAGCCATCGACATCGTGGTCATCGACTCGGTCGCTGCGCTCGTTCCGAAGGCGGAGATCGAGGGCGAGATGGGGGACAGCCACGTCGGGCTCCAGGCGCGGCTCATGTCCCAGGCCCTCCGCAAGATCACCGGCGCGCTGAGCCAGACCAAGACCACCGCGATCTTCATCAACCAGCTGCGGGAAAAGGTCGGCGTCATGTTTGGCTCTCCTGAGACGACCAGCGGCGGCAAGGCGCTCAAGTTCTACGCCTCGATCCGGCTGGACGTGCGCCGGATCGAGACGCTCAAGGACGGCACCGACGCGGTCGGCAACAGGACCCGCGTCAAGGTCGTAAAGAACAAGATGTCGCCGCCGTTCAAGGTCGCCGAGTTCGACATCCTCTACGGCATCGGGATCAGCCGGGAAGGCAGCCTGATCGACCTCGGCGTGGAGCAAGGGATCGTGCGCAAGTCGGGGGCCTGGTACACCTACGAGGGCGACCAGCTCGGCCAGGGCAAGGAGAACGCCCGCAACTTCCTGCGGGACAATCCGGATCTGGCCAACGAGATCGAGAAGCGGATCAAGGAGAAGCTCGGCGTAGGCCCGCGCATCGACGACCCAAGCGACCCTAGCAATCCCAGCAACGCCGGCAACGGCAACGGCCAAGCCGCCAACGGCCGCACAGCCGGCAACGGCGCCGCCCCATCAGGCCCGTCAGCCTCATCCCGGACCGCCGCCACCGTCCCGGGTGTCGCGGTCTAGTCCATGACCCGCAACGGCCGGGCTTCAGGGTCCGGGGAAGCAGCGGCGTCCGAGGCAGAGGCCCGCGACGCTCAGGACCCTGAAGCCCGCGCCCGGCTGATCTGCCTGCGGCTGCTGACCGCTGCGCCCCGGACCCGGGCGCAGCTGGCCCAGGCGATGCGCCGCGGCGGCGTCCCGGCCGAAGTCGCCGAGACCATCCTCGCCCGCTTCACCGAAGCCGGGCTGATCGACGACGCCGTGTTCGCCCGGGCCTGGGTCGAGTCCAGGCATCACAGCCGCGGGCTGTCCAAGCGATCCCTCTCCGCCGAGCTGAGGCGAAACGGCGTCCAGAACGAGCAGATCCGCGAGGCGGTCGACGCGCTCGACCCCGAGCAGGAAGTCGCCACCGCCAGGCGCTTGGTCGAGCGCAAGCTGGCCAGTACCCGCGGCCGTCCGCCAGAAGCCCGCGTCCGGCAGGCGGCGGGCATGCTGGCCAGGAAGGGCTATCCGCCGGGCCTGGCCTTCCGGCTGATCAGGGAAGCCATGCAGGACGAGGGCGCCGAAGCTGTCATCGACCTCGACGAGCTAGCCGAGCCAGACGCCGACGCCGATCCCGACGCGTGGGACAACGGTCACGGCCGCGACGTCGGCTACTCTCTGTAACCCGCGCTCCGGCGGCGCCCGGGAAAGCCAGCCCGCGCCGCTCTCCGGCGAACCCCTCCCGCCGCCTCCGAACGGTCCCTCCCGCCGCGTCATTCCGCCGCGTCTTCGCAGGCAGCACCGTGTGCGCCTAATGTCCTGTTGACGCACCGTTCGTAATGGTCGAGGATGCTTTGCTTGATAAAAAGGTTATCAAGCCTTAACCTCACGGCAGCGAGATGTTGTCTCATCCGGCACACAAATCCAGCGGAGGAGAAGCAGGAAGATACGGTGTGTAGCCGAAGCTGACGGGACGATCAGCTGACGGGCGGCGTGGCGTGCGACCGCCCGCGCCAGGGCATAAAGCCATTACACCCTGGTGCCGAAAAGTCAAGACACAGACACAACACAGGGTGCCCCGAGGGCTATGGACGGAAAGGGGTGGCCGTGAGCAGCGATTTGTCGCTCGCGTTCATTGTGATCGTGTTGCTCGCGGTGGTATTCGCGCTCGTGGTCGTCTGGCGCCGGACCCCGGGTACGCCACGATCCCCGCTCGCACAGCCCGCGGACCGCAGCCAGCTCGACAGCGTGGCCGCCGAAGCCGAAAACATCAGGGCTCGCGCCGAGACCGAGGCCACCGGGATCCTCGAGCGGGCCCGGCAGGAAGCCGAGCAGGCCGCCCAGGGCCGCCGCGAAGTCGAGGAAGAGATCCGCGCGGTCAAGGACGAGGTGCGCGAGCTGCGCGGTGACCTCGAGCGCCGCGAAACCCGTCTCGCCGACCGTGAGCAGCGGCTCGACGAGGAACTCAAGCGCATCGAAGACCGCGCCCAGACCCTCAACGCCAGAAAGCACGACCTCGAGCGCCGCGCCGCCGAACTGGACCACCAGGACGCAGACCGGGCCAAGGAACTCGAGCGCGTGGCCGGGCTCACTAGCGAAGCGGCCCGGGCCGAGCTCGTCGCCACGATCGAGAACCAGGCCAAGCGAGAAGCGGCCCTGATCGTCCGGGATATCGAGCACCAGGCCAGGTCGGAGGGCGAGAAGCGGGCCCGCAAGATCGTCACCCTGGCCATCCAGCGGGTGGCCACCGAGCAGACCAGCGAATCCGTAGTCTCGGTGCTGCACCTGCCCGGGGACGAGATGAAGGGCCGCATCATCGGCCGCGAGGGCCGCAACATCAGGGCCTTCGAGTCGGTCACCGGCGTCAACCTCATCATCGACGACACGCCCGAGGCGGTGCTCCTTTCCTGCTTCGACCCGGTCCGCCGCGAGATCGCCCGGCTCACCCTGGAACGGCTCGTCCTGGACGGCCGCATCCACCCGCAGCGGATCGAGGACGCCTACGAGCGCGGCAAGGCGGAGATCGAGCAGCTGTGCAAGAGGGCGGGCGAGGACGCGCTGGTCGAGCTGGGCATCACCGACATGCACCCCGAACTCGTCGATCTCCTCGGCCGCCTGCGGTACCGCACCTCCTACGGGCAGAACGTGCTGCGTCACCTGGTCGAGTCGGCGCACATCGCCGGCATGATGGCCAGCGAACTGCGGATCGACCCGCTGCTGCTCAAGCGCTGCACGGTGCTGCACGACATCGGCAAGGCGCTCACCCACGAGGTCGAGGGCAGCCACGCGCTGATCGGCGCGGAGATCGCCCGCCGGTACGGCGAGCAGGAGGACGTGGTGCACGCCATCGAGGCGCACCACAACGAGGTCGAGGTCCGCACCGTCGAGGCCGTGCTTACCCAGGCCGCCGACGCGATCAGCGGCGGCCGGCCGGGCGCCCGCCGCGAGTCGCTGGAGATGTACGTGAAGCGCCTGGAGCGCCTGGAGCAGATCGCCGGCGGCCACGAGGGCGTCGAGAAGGTCTTCGCCATGCAGGCCGGCCGCGAGATCCGGGTCATGGTCAAGCCCGACCGGATCGACGACATCCAGGCCCAGGTGATCGCCCGCGACATCGCCAAGCAGGTCGAGGAGGAGCTCACCTACCCCGGCCAGATCCGCATCACCGTGGTCCGCGAGTCCCGGGCCACGGAATTCGCCCGTTGAAAGACCTTTTATCCCGAACGGGCGTACTGCGTGCCCCTCAGCCTCCCGCGAGCGGCACCGGCGGGACGCCCGGCGGGGCGAAGCCCATGATCTGGCCGTAGAAGGAGAGCTCGGCCTCCAGGCTGGCCACGATGTTCTCCGCCTTACGGAACCCGTGCGACTCGCCCTCGAAGGTGATGTACGCGTACGGGATGCCGTGCGCGGCCAGGTCCGCCGCGATGGATTCGGCCTGCGCGGGCGGGACGACCGGGTCGTCGAGCCCCTGCAGTAGCAGCACCGGGCAGGTGGCGTCGTTCACGTGCCCGACCGGCGCCCGCTCGGTGTACAGCGCGTCGCACTCTGGCAGCGGCCCGATCAGCCCGTCGAGATAGCGGGACTCGAAGTCGTGCGTCTGCGCCGCGAACCCGCGCAGGTCGGCCACGCCGAAGTACGACGCCACCGCCGCGAAAACGCCTCCCCTGGATCCCCCGTCGACCGCCCCGATGCCGGAGGTCACGGCGGCCAGGGCGGTCCAGCCGCCCGCGGAGCCGCCGCGGATGCCAAGCCGTTTCCCGTCAGCCTCGCCCGCCTCGGCCAGGGCCAGCGCGGCCGTCATCACGTCGGCCACGTCCACGACGCCCCACTGGCCGCGCAGGCGTTCGCGGTAGGCGCGGCCGTATCCGCTCGACCCGCCGTAGTTCACGTCGATGATCCCGATGCCGCGGCTGGTGAAGAAGGCCTTCTCCAGGTCGAGCCGGGGCACGACCTGGGACGTGGGGCCGCCGTGCACCCAGACGATGTACGGCGGCCGCTCCCCGTCCGGGCCTCGCACCGCGGGGTTGGCCGGCGGGTAGACCAGCGCGTGCACGACCGATCCGGACGGCCCGGTCAGCTGGGCCGCCCGCGGGGCCGGCAGGTAGGCGGCGTCCGGCAGCGAGTCCGCGCTGCGGTTCAGCTCGCGAGCCGCCGCGGCGCGCAGATCCTCGCCCGGAGCGGGAACGTCGACGCTGATCACGGTCATCGGCACCGTCGGGCCGCCGGCGATGGTGGCCACGGTCTGGCCGGCCACGGACAGCCCGTGGACGAACACGCTGTAGGGCAGGTCGAGGTCGGTGAGCCGGCCCGTTTCCGGCTCGAGCACGCCTAGCCGGGTTTCCCCGGTGCCGTGCGCGACGACGATGCGGCCGTCGCCGAGCACCGCGTACGGGCTCATGCCCAGCTGCCACAGCGGGCTGGCGAACTCCTCCTCCCGCGGGCACAGCGCCCGCGGCCCTGCTTGCTTGGCCTGCGGCGGGGCCTGCTTGGCCTGCGGCGGGGCGAGCAGGTCAGCCAGGTAGAGGTTCCACCATCCGGACCGGTCGGAGATCGCGTACAGGCTGCGGTCGTCACGCCAGACCGGAGCCAGCACGGACTCGGTGGCGCAGCCCATGATCAGCTGCTGCTGGCTCTTGTCGCTGACCCGCCCGTCGCCGTCGAGCGCCGCGACCCGGAGTTCGGTGCCGTCCCATGGCATCCGCGGGTGGTCCCAGCAGATCCAGGCGAGCCGGGTGCCGTCCGGCGACGGGCTGGGGTAGGCGTAGAAGTCCGAACCGCTCACCAGGACCCGGACCGCGGCGGGGTCGTCCGCCGCCGAGCCGTCGACCGGGACGGCCACGATCGCCCGGCTGATCCGGCCAGCCCCGTCCTGCCGTTCCCGTATACACCACACCTCGTTCCCATCCGGGGAGAGGACGAAGTCGGCGAACCGGTCGGCGGCGTCCTCGCCCGGCGTCGGCGTGAGCGGTTCCGGCTCTGTTGGCCCCGACTGGCCCGTAAACGCGCAGCGGTACAGCCGCTGATCGCCGAAGCTCGCGAACACGAACCCGCCCGGCAGCGGCAGGTACGACTTGCCGCCGTACTCGTGGACCCGCGTCCTGGCGTTCCACGGCATCGGAAGCAGGTCACGGCTGATCCCGTCCGGCCCCCGGCAGACGATGGCCAGCCGCCCGCCCTCGGCGGGCCGCGACTCCTGCCACCACACCCCGGCGGCGTCAATGGTGGGAAACGCCAGGCCAACCTGCTTGCGCGCGATGTCGGCGCCGTCGATGGGGGAGGGCCATTCGCCGTAAGATGCCGTTTCTGTAGCCATTCGCATACAGATATCATGCCGGATCCGGCCACTGAGATCACCAGTCGCTCTGCTACCGGATTCCGGTTTTTTGCAATCGATCGCGGGATCTGTCGCCGAGTCCTGGGAGTTCGCGGCCGCCCCTATCCTGGTGCTGTGGCAGCAGGCGGCAGGACGTACCAGATCCGCACCTACGGGTGCCAGATGAACGCGCACGATTCCGAGCGCCTGGCGGGCCTGCTCGACGAGGCGGGCTACCAGCCCGCCGGCGACGGCGAGACCCCGGACGTGGTGGTGTTCAACACCTGCGCGGTCCGGGAGAACGCGGCCGACCGGCTGTACGGCAACCTCGGTCACCTGCTGCCGCAAAAGAAGAAGGGCATGCAGATCGCGGTGGGCGGCTGCCTGGCTCAGATGGAGCGCACCCGGATCACGCAGCGCGCACCCTGGGTCGACGTGGTCTATGGCACCCACAACATGGGCTCGCTGCCGGCGCTGCTCGAGCGGGCCCGGGTCAGGAACGAGGCGCAGGCCGAGTTCGCCGAGGCGCTGGAGACCTTCCCCTCGCTGCTGCCCGCCCGGCGCGAATCGGTCTATTCGGCCTGGGTCGCGATCTCGGTCGGCTGCAACAACACCTGCACGTTCTGCATCGTGCCGAGCCTGCGCGGCAAGGAGAAGGACCGCCGTCCCGGTGACATCCTGGACGAGATCCGCGCGCTGGTGGCCGACGGAGTGCTCGAGGTCACCCTGCTCGGTCAGAACGTGAACTCGTACGGGGCGGAGTTCGGGGACCGGAACGCGTTCGGCAAACTGCTGCGCGCCTGCGGTGAGATCGAGGGCCTGGAGCGCGTCCGCTTCACCTCCCCCCACCCCAGGGATTTCACCGACGACGTCGTCGACGCGATGGCCGAGACCCCGAACGTCATGCCCAGCCTGCACATGCCGCTGCAGTCGGGCTCGGACCGCATCCTGAAGGCCATGCGCCGCGCCTACCGCCGGGACCGCTACCTGGCCATCCTGGACCGGGTCCGGGACAGCATCCCCGACGCCGCCATCACCACCGACATCATCGTCGGTTTCCCCGGCGAGACCGAGCAGGACTTCACCGACACCCTGGACCTGGTGCGCCAGGCCAGGTTCGCCGGCGCGTTCACCTTCCGCTACTCCATCCGGCCGGGCACCCCGGCCGCCACCATGGACGCCCAGGTGCCCGCGGACCTGGTGCAGGAGCGCTACGAACGGCTCACCGCCCTGGTCGAGGAGACCACGTACGCGGAGAACCAGAAGCTGGCCGGCTCGTGCGTCGAGGTCCTGGTGGCCGAGGGCGAGGGCCGCAAGGACGCCGCCACCCACCGGATGTCTGGCCGCGCCCGCGACAACCGCCTGGTGCACTTCACCCCGGACCAGACCGCCCCGCGACCCGGCGACGTCGTCACCGTGACCGTCACCCGCGGCGCCCCCCACTACCTGCTGTCCGACGCCGCCCCGCTGGCCGTCCGCCGCACCCGCGCCGGCGACGCCTGGGCAGCCGCCGCCACCGGGCCGGCCACCACCGTGCCGCCGTTGGCTTCCACGGGATCCCCTGTACTCCTCGGCATGCCGACTGCCAGGTCATAGCCGCAGCAGGCTCTCGGCCGTCGCCAGGATCGGCTCCTCATCCTGCCCGGCGCACCAGGCCTGCTGTTCGTCACCTACCGCGCTTGGAGGCTGTGCAAGAAGTCGATGAGGCCGGCGAAGTACACCGCCTGGTCGTCGTACATGGCCATGTGGCTGCCGTCCGGGCAGTACAGGTAGCGCCCTTGCGGCAGGCGGCCGGCTATCATCTCCATGTGGCCCGGGTCCATGGTGTCGTGCCGCGCGCCGATGACCAGGGCCGGCACCTCGATCGATTCCAGCTCCGCGGTCCGGTCCCAGTGGGCCAGGCTGGCCTCGGCGCTGATGCCGA
>JBKQQQ010000446.1:0-3685 GCA_052144275.1 Streptosporangiaceae bacterium | reverse complement strand
GCGGACGGCCGGGTGCACGCGCCGCCGTTCGAGTACGACCCGGTGAGCGCTGACCCGCCCGGGGAACTCGTGGCGGTGGGGCCGGAGGGCACCGTGGTCAGCTGGTCCTGGATGCCGGAGCCGCTGGAAGGCCAGCCGCTGGCCGGGCCGTTCGCCTGGGCGCTGATCCGGCTGGACGGCGCGGACACCGCGATGCTGCACGCCGTGGACGCCGGGTCGGCTTCGGCCATGCGAATCGGCCTGCGGGTCCGGCCCCGGTGGGCGGCGAGCCGGACCGGCAGCATCCACGACATCGCCTGCTTCGAGCCGGCCGACGCGCCGGCTGCGCCGGACACGCAGGAACAGGCCAGCCGCGAGTCGGACGGGATGATCATCACGCCGGTGCGGCTGCACTACGAGCACACCGCCTCGCCCGGGGAGAGCGCCTACCTGCGCGGGCTGGCCGAGGGGCGGCTGCTCGGGCAGCGGTGCGGCGTGTGCGGGCAGGTGTACATACCGCCGAGGGGAACGTGCCCGGCCGACGGGGTGCCCACCCACGATGAGGTGGAACTGCCGGATAGCGGGACCGTCACCTCGTTCTGCATAGTGAATGTTGGTTACCCGGGGCAGCGGGTCACTCCCCCGTACGTGGCGGCGGCCGTGCTCCTCGACGGGGCGGACATCGCGTTCCAGCACCTCGTCCTCGGCTGCGACCCGGGCGAGGTGCGGATGGGCATGCGGGTCAAGGCGGTGTGGAACGACTCGGGGAGCATCAGCCACTTCGCGCCGACCGGGGAGCCGGACGCGACGTACGAGACGTATGCGAGGCACCTGTGACTGACGTCGCCGTCGTCGGTTTCGCGCAGTCGCCGTGCGGCGTGCGCGAGGACGCCACCACCAGCGGGGTGGAGATGCTGGTGCCGATCTTCGCGGAGGTGTTCGGCGCCACCGGGCTGACCAGGTCCGACATCGGGTTCTGGTGCTCCGGGTCCTCGGACTACCTGGCCGGGCGGGCGTTCTCCTTCGTGTCGGCGGTCGACGCGATCGGGGCGGTCCCGCCGACCATGGAGTCGCACGTGGAGATGGACGGCGCGTGGGCCCTGTACGAGGCCTGGGTGAAGGTCCTCACCGGCGAGGCGGAGATCGCGCTGGCCTACGGGTTCGGCAAGTCGTCTGGCGCGGAACTGCGGCGCGTGCTGGCGCTGCAGCTCGACCCGTATCTGCTCGCCCCGCTGTGGCCCGATTCGGTGTCGATCGCGGCCCTGCAGGCGCGGCTCGGCCTGCAGGCCGGACGGTGGACCGAGAAGGACATGGCGGAGGTGGCCGCGCGCAGCCGGGCGGCGGCGCTCGCCAACCCGCGGGCGCAGGTGTCCGGGGAGGTCACGGCCGATGACCTGCTGGCACGGCCCTATGTAGCCGAACCGCTGCGGGCGCACGACTGCGCTCCGGTCGGCGACGGGGCCGCAGCGGTGATCATGGCGTCCGCGGAGCGGGCCAGGGATCTGTGCGCGCGGCCCGCCTGGATCACCGGGTTCGCGCACCGGATCGACTCGGGTTCGCTGGGCGCGCGGGACCTGCTGGCCGTGCCGTCCGCGGCGGCCGCGGCCCGGGCGGCCGGAGTGGCGGGCATGGCTGCCGGGGCGGCCGGGGCGGCTGGGGCGGCCTCGGTCGAGGTAGCCGAGTTGCATGCGCCGTTCACCCACCAGGAGATCCTGCTGCGCGAGGCGCTCGGGCTTGGCGACGGGGTCACGGTCAACCCCTCGGGCGGCGCGCTGTGCGGCAACCCGATGTTCGCCGCCGGGCTGGCGCGGATCGGCATGGCGGCCCAGGCGGTCATGTCCGGCCAGGCGCAACGCGCGCTCGGGCACGCCACCAGTGGTCCCGCGCTGCAGCAGAACCTGGTGTGCGTCCTGGAGGCGCATTGAGCGAGCCGGAGGCGAGCGTGGAGGCAGCGTGAAACAGCCCGCGGCGGTGCTGGGGGTCGGGCAGACCCGGCACCGGTCCAAGCGCACCGACGTGTCGATCGCCGGGCTGTGCCGAGAGGCGGCGGACCGCGCACTGCTCGACGCGGGCCTGGCGCTGGCGGACATCGACGCGGTCGTGGTCGGCAAGGCTCCTGACCTGTTCGAGGGCGTGATGATGCCCGAACTGTACCTGGCCGACGCCCTCGGCGCGGTCGGCAAGCCGCTGCTGCGGGTGCACACGGCGGGTTCGGTGGGCGGCGCGACCGGCCTCGTCGCCACCAGCCTGGTGCAGGCCGGCCTGCACCGCCGGGTCATGGCGGTGGCGTTCGAGAAGCAGTCGGAATCCAACGCCATGTGGGCGCTGTCGATCGCGCCGCCGTTCAGCACGCCGGTGGTGGCCGGCGCGGGCGGCTACTTCGCGCCGCACATCCGCGCCTACATCAGGCGCAGCGGCGCGCCGCCGCACATCGGCGCGATGGTCGCGGTCAAGGACCGGCGCAACGGCGCCCTCAACCCGTACGCCCACCTGCAGCAGGCCGACATCACGCTGGAAAAGGTGCAGGCCTCCCCCATGCTGTGGGACCCGGTCCGGTACGACGAGACCTGCCCCTCCTCCGACGGGGCGTGCGCGGTGGTCATCGGCGACGAGGCTGCGGCCGAGGCCAGCCAGGCGCCGGTGGCCTGGATACGCGCCACCGCGATGCGCAGCGAGCCGACCATGTTCGCGGGCAAGGACCACGTCAACCCGGCCGCGGGCCGGGAGTGCGTCGCGGCGCTGTGGCGGCAGGCCGGCATCACCGAGCCGCTGGACGAGATCGACGTCGCCGAGATCTACGTCCCGTTCTCCTGGTACGAGCCCATGTGGCTGGAGAACCTCGGCTTCGCCGCGCCCGGGGAGGGCTGGCGGCTGACCGAGGCGGGCGAGACCGCCCTCGGGGGCAGGCTGCCGGTCAACCCGTCCGGCGGCGTGCTCAGCTCCAACCCGATCGGCGCGTCCGGCCTGCTCCGCTTCGCCGAGGCTGCCCTGCAGGTCATGGGCAAGGCCGGCGCTCACCAGGTGCCCGGGGCGAGCACCGCGCTCGGGCACGCCTACGGCGGCGGCTCGCAGTTCTTCTCCATGTGGGTGGTGTCGGACTCGCCGCGCTAGGGGGTCATATCGGGTAGCGGGTTGACCACTGTGACAGCGGCCTTGATCATCGCCGGCGGCCTGTTCCTCACCGTTTCTTCCTGCTGGGCCCGCCGCGGCCACGTCGGCCGCCGAGGCGCACCGGGACACATCGGCGGGAACGTCGCCCGCCGGGCCGCGCTGGCCGGATATGACGTCACCGTGAGCTTCGCCCGCGACCCGGCGAACCTGGCCGCGCTGGCCCAGGCTGGCTCGCTGCGCCGGGTCAGCCCCGTGTATCTTCCGCATCGGCGGCATCGGGCAGCTCACGCCGCTTACCGCGACCGGATCGGGAGGCCCTTCGGGTCGGCGGCAGCCGGTCCATCAGGCCGGCCACGGCCTGCCCGGTACCCTCGCCGATGAGCGAGCCGACCACGACGTCGCCCGGGTAGTGCACTCCGGTGTGTACCCGGGAGTATCCCACGGCCGCCGCCAGGAAGCGCAGCGCGAGGCCGAGCCAGGGCTGATCCCGGCCGATGGCCGCGGCAAAGGCGAACCCCGACGCCGCGTGGCCGGACGGGAACGACGTGGAGGCCGGCATCCGCACGTTACGCCAGACCGGGACTCCCGCACCGGC
>JBKQQQ010000445.1:0-10078 GCA_052144275.1 Streptosporangiaceae bacterium | reverse complement strand
GCCACTGTAGGACCAGGAGACTTGCGGCTCCCCGAGACCTCGATAATCAGCGTGCGCTCGACGTCGCCCGGTTCGGTGACGAGGCGGACCAGGAAGTCGGGCACATACTCATGGGTTCGTCCTTCGTGCACGTACGGGATGGTGAACCCCAGCCGCTCATTCTTCACGTACGACCTGACACGCATGTTGTCTTCCAGGGCCCGGGCAATTGCTTCTTCCCAGGAGTTCCCGCGCAGTCCGTCGAGCACGACGTGGTTAAGGTGGGACTTGGCAGGCGGGGGGTCCATGACGACCTTGCGGGTGATGAAGTGCACGTCGTCGGTAGAGCCGGAGGCGTCGAAACGGCGGATGATCGGCATTAGTACCGGCTGCCTGCTCCCGGGATACCGGATAATCGAGGAGAACACCTTCTCGGAGGCCCTCGCTCCGGCCTGGGTAAGGAGAAGATGTCCCTTCGTGACTCCCGTTTCTGTGGTGACGCACTGGTCAAGCCATTGCCGGGTGATGTCGACGAGTTGCGGGAATAGCCAGGGTCGCTGCGCGCCGCCGAGTGCAGCGAAGAACTCCTCCCGCTCGATCAGGGTCTTGGCGATAGCGAAAGCGATGCGCTGGGTGCGTGCGCTGCGGATGTCGTCGAGATCTACCTCGGCTGCGGCGCCGATCACTCCCTGGTTCTTCACCCAAAGGGCCACCGTGGCTTGGTCGAGGTGCATGCGCGAGTCTTCGTCGAAGTCGGCGTGGAGGGTTTCGTCGGGCAGTTCTACGCGGTAGCCGTCCAGCTTAGGGAAGTGGATGGCAAGGTCCCATCGTTCGGGCAGTGCCCGCACTTCCACTGCGGGACGGGGTTCGCGGGGCCTGGGGATCTGCCGGTCGCTGGGGATGAACGCGAAAGGTACGCCGTACACCTCGGCGTACTCGGCCTCGAACCGGCCAGTGTCTGGGTTGACGGCGTAGTTGCGCCGCCGCAGGCCGCGGCCGACGACCTGCTCGCAAAGTAGCTGGCTGCGGAACGGGCGGACGCCGAGGATGTGGGTGACGGTGTTGGCGTCCCAGCCCTCGGTGAGCATGGCGACCGAGATCACGCAGCGGATGTGCTCGCCGAGCTTGTCCTTCTTGCCGATGGTATTCATCGCCTCGCGCAGCAGGTCGGCGTCGGTGATCTTGTCCACGTCGGCACCCGGGTCGCGCAGACGGTAGGACTGCTTGAACGCCTCGATCTCTCTTGCTGCTGCTTTCCGGAAGTCCGCTCCGAGCGGTTCCCCGGATTCCAGCTGCTCCGAATCGATGAGGATGGTCCGCTGGGGTGCGGTCCACGCACCGTCGTCGACATTGCTCAGCAGCGGGAGGTTACCGGGAACAAGGTGGCTGGTCCCGTCGGGAAATTCGGCGTCCCGGCCCGCGATCCAGTCGAAGACCAGCTTGGAGACGATTGTGTTCGGGCACACCACGATCAGCACGGGCGGCGGCTCGCCGCGCGCTGCGAGGGTGTCTGTGTAGCGTGTGTAGTTCTGCTGGTAACTGCGGTACAGGCTGCGCAGCGCTCCTTCGAGCACCTCTGGCATCACTCAGCCCTGCGGCTCCCTACCCACATCTCGGGGCCGCAGTGAGCGGCGCTTGGGCAGCGGAGGCTGAATGTTGTCCCACAGCCTCAGGTAGACCAGTTCCTGGCCGGCCGCATCGTCGTCGACGGGGATGCGGGGAATCTTCACGATGCCGGACTCGATGGCGTCCATTAGCGAGAAATCGCTGACCACCCACGGGAAGATGAATCCCTCGTTATATCCCGACCCCTTCAGGTAATACGGGGTGGCCGACAGGTCATAGACCACCTTGATCCCTGCCCGGCGCCGGAGGTCGCACAGGCCGCGGAACCAGACTCGTGCGTCACGGTTACGGGCCAGATCCTCGCTGTCCGCCTCACCATCCGATTCAAGCAGCTTGTCCTGGTAGCAGTGGTGCGCCTCATCGTTGAGTACCACGATCTCGCCCCTGCCGGCGCCAAACAAGCGCATGATCCGGGCGGCTGTCATCTCCGGCGTTTCCCGGAATGCGTCCGCTTCCTCCGGCCTGCCTGCGCGCAGGATCTTGCGAGTGTTGGCGGCGACACCCTGGATCTCCTTGGAGTCCCGGGGCAGGAAAGCGTGATAGTTAATGATCTCAACCTGCGCCTGGAGTAGCGCATCCCACAGGTCCGCGGGCACGAGGTTGCGTTCGCGGTAATAGCTGTCTTCCCGCTCTGGGTGCAGCACCCCCAGCCGGTCCCTGATCGTGATGCCGGGGGTGACCACCAGGAACCGTTTGGCGAAGCGTGCGTCATTGGGTGTCACGACCTTGTTGATGGTCTGCCACGCGATGATCATCGCCATCACTACGGTCTTGCCGGTGCCGGTAGCCATCTTCAGTGCTATGCGCGGCAGCCCGTCGTTGTGCAGCTTGTTTTCGGGTTCGAGGCGCCGACGGTAGTCGGCGGTCCCGTGGCGGCCAGCGACTTCGGTGAGGAAGATCGCGGTTTCGGCGGCCTCCCGCTGGCAGAACAGCACCGGCTCGTCGCGATCTGGCGGCTGAGCGGCCCAGTGGGCTAGGAGCTTGCGCGTGTAGGGGGTGACGCCGTTCCAGTTGTTCGCGCGCCACCGCTCGACTTCGCGGCGGATGTCGTTGATCAGCGAATTCTGCTCCCGCCGCTCCCCTGTGATGTCGAAGTCGAGCGTCAGTTGCGCCGCCGCCTGGCGGCCCTTTTTGCTAACCGGCACAGGGATGTAGGACTCGCTTGACCGACGCCCGGCCAGCCCGAGCGCCTGTACGACATGCTCCCGGGTGAGAACGAGCTCGTCCGCTTCACCGAGGCCGAAGGAGCCGCCGGGCACTGCCAGCCGCTGGCCCGGTCCCTCACCGCCCAGCGGTTCTTCGACTTCCTCGACGACCACGTCGGTCTCACCGCCTCCTGAGCGTCCACCGGGTGCTGCGTGCGCTCCCCGCGGCAGTATCGGCGGGCAGCGCACGCAGCCGCGAGAGCCGGTCGGCCGACAGAGGCAGTTGAGGGACGTCGCCACGGCGCTCGCCGACGCGGCTAGTGGCCGCCCGCGGGTCGTGTCGGTCGAGGGCGATGGCGGCGCAGGCAAGACGGCGCTGGCCAGGCGATCACTCGCCGATCTCGCCGTCGAGCACCGCACCGTCGTGCTGGGCGGCGACGAGCTGACCGCGGCGATCGTCACGGCGCGTCCGGAGGGCAGCGGCACCGACAACGGCTGGGCCAGGTTACGCAACGATGCGCGCCGCTGCGTACGGGTCCGCGTCGGCCACGGCGCTCAGCGCGCTGCCCGATGAGCAGGAAGCGGTCGACTCGGTCGGGCGCCTGCTGCTGCGCATGATCAGCAGTCATGAGCGGGGCACCGCGAACCTGGAACGCTCGGCCGGCAACGGGACAGTTGTTCCTTGACCAGATGACCGCAGACTTCACAGCGGCCGAACTGAAGTCCATCGCCGGCCTTCTGGTGCGCTTCAACGACGGCGTGGCCGACTACTACTCGTCGCAGAAAGGCGCGACCATTGAGAGCTGACCCGACGGGCCCGCACCCCACTCTGGCATCTCGCTATCGGGCCTGGTACGAGACCCTGCCGACCGGTGTGCAGATGATCGGTCTGCAGCTGTGGCTGCCGCTGGTCTTCACGGTTGCGTTCGTGTTCTGCTACGTGGCAGCCTTCCACGCGCCGGCGTTCAGGGACATTCCGGTCGCTGTGGTCGGCTCGACAGGCGTGATGCAGTCGGCCGCTGCCAGCCTGACCGCCGCGTCGAAGGGAGTGGTACACGCTGTTGCCGTTCCCAGCCTCCAGGCGGCCACGGCGGCGGTCAAGGCCAGCACGTACACCGCCGCCTATGTGCCAGGCCAGGGTCGCGCGCACCTGATCGTCGCCAGTGCGAACAGCTTCCAGTTGTCCAGCCTCATACAGCAGTTCTTCGGCCCGGTCGCGGCCGCGGCCCATGCCAAGCTCACGGTCACCGACCTAGCCCCGCTGCCCGCATGGGACTCCTTCGGCACGAGCCTGTTCTACCTGGCCCTGGTCTGCACGATCAGCGGCTACATGGTGTCCACGTTCGTCGGCATGATGGGGGCCGGGCTCGGGCACTGCCAGCGGTTCTCGATCTTCACCGCGACCAGCGTCCTGCTGCCGCTGTTCGCCCTGCTGCTGGCGCGCTACGTGGTGCACGCCTTTGACGGCCACTTCTGGCTAGTGTGGCTGATCAGCGGGGCCACCAGCTTCGCCGTCGGGTGCGTGGTGAACGGCCTGGCTTATTTCACGGGCCGGTTCGTCACCGGCTTCGCCCTAGTGATCTTCATCTTCCTTAACATCCCAGCCTCCGGCGGCGCCTACGCGCCCGAACTCGTGCCGCAGCCTTTCCGCTGGGTGCACACGTTCGTCAGCGGGACCGCCACCGTGAACCTGCTGCGGCACGCCGTCTACGGCGTCGGCCCGGCTGTCTGGCGCGGCTGGCTGCTGCTTGGTGTCTATGCGGCCGTCGGCATCGTGCTCGCGGCGGTCGGCAAGCATTTCTTCATCCGCAAGATGAAGCGACGTGCCGTTGCGGGCAAGCCCCCGACGATGATCGTGTCCGCCCAGATAGCCGCCCTCGTCCAGGCCGGCTACGTGATCCGCAAGCCAGCCGACGACAGGGTGCCCGACCGCCGAGCCACCGATGTCGCCGAAGCCTTCGGGGCGGACGGCGAGGCTTAAGTCGGCGGCTTCACCGTGGGACGGACGACCAGCTGCACGGCTGACAAAGCCTCTACGTTCCGTCCGGGACTTCGCCCGGAAGGAATGGCCCCTTCGGGGCAGTCCGGCTGACGTGAGGTGCCACGGGATCTTACGGTCGGCGGGTGGCTGATGACTTCGCGGCGCGTTATGCGGGCCTGCTGGCCGGCTCGTATGACTGCGTGGACCGGATCGTGCTGAATGCCTACTACCCGATGGGGAACACGGCGGGCGGGTTCCGGACCTGGTGGCGGCGCCTGATCGGGAGCAGTGACGCCGACGCCGATGCGGTGCTGGACAATGCTCACCTGATGCGCCTGGCGGGGCGGTTCGCGCGGCGGGTCCGGGCCTGGGCCGCCGGTAACGCCGTCCCGGTGATCGACTGCCCGGCGGGGGAACGCAAGCACCTGATCGCGGAGGAATACCTGCGCACGCATTCGGTGGGGCCGGGCGTGTTCATGATCCTGGTGTCCAGGGCCCCGGCGATGATCTGGGATGTGCGCCAGTCCGCGGACGGCACGGTGATCGGCAACCTGGCCCGCAAGCGCACGTACGTGAATCACTACAGCTTCCACATCATGGACCGGCAGTGGGGGCACCTGACGATCAAGATGGCCGGGCATGCGCCGTTCGGCGCGCAGGTCCTGCTGAACGGGCACGAGTATGTGGCGGTCGGCGCGCAGGGCGAGGGCATCTGCTTCACCAAGGAGGGCAACTGTTTTACTGGAACCACGGATCCGGCTGGCCTGGCTCAGATCGCAGACACCTTGTCGCAGGATGCGGCTGCAGGGCGGCTGAGCCAGGTCATCAACCGGTGGATCTACACCGCCTGCCTGGTCTTCGGCCTGGACCTGGCCGATCAGCAGCGGACTTGCTTTACCTACGCCTACTCGGTCTACCAGGTCGAATACAGCCGCAACCTGCTGTTTGCCTCCGGCCGGCAGATGCAGGATGTCTTTGACGCCGCAGTGGACCGGACCCGGTCCCGGCTGGATGTGCCCCAGGTGATCACGCTGTTCGGCGCCAAGATGCGCCCGCGCACCGCCCGCGGCCGGCGGCCGCCCCGGCTGGAGGTCGTGATCGAGACACCTGCGTATGACCTGACCAAGTTCAAGGTCCACTTCGGGAACCTGACCTTGAAGGGTTACACCAAAGGCGAACGCGTCCTGCGGTTCGAAGCCATCGCCCACAACACCAAAGACCTGCGCCGCGGCAAGGCGCTGGAGAAAGTTCGCGCCCATCGTCACCTGGCTCAGGCAGATGGTGGAGGAGTTCTGCACGGCGCTGGACTGCGTCGATGTCACCGTCGCCGACTTCACCGCCAAGGTCCGCGCCATGACCGGGCAGGCCGGCTACACCATCCGCAACGCCGCCTACGATCTGCGCAAGCTTCGCGGCAAGCACCTCGCGGGCAAACCCGGCCGCACCCGCCGGTACCTCATCTCACCCGCTGCCGCCCGCATCATCAGCGCCCTGCTCACCCTCCGGGAAGATGTCATCGCGCCCCTCCTCGCCGGCGTCGCCGACCCGCGGATCCGCCGGACGCCCCGCCACTGGACCGAGATCGACCGGCACTACCAGGCGCTACGCCTGGAGATGATGGCCCTGTTCGCCGACATCGGCATCGCCTGCGGATGAAGCATCGACAACCTTTGTCGATCGTGTTCTCTCAAGCGCCTAACGGCTGGGGTAGCCTACCTCAGCCATTGATCCCAAGCCCTCCCTAGATGAACTTGCGCTCGGCGAGGAACCCGGCCGCCTCGGCGCCGCCGGCCCCCTCGTCCTTCACGACCGTCCCGGCCCGCCAGCCCTACCGCGGACGCGCGTACGCGCTGGGTGGAGTGGCGAGTCGGCGGCGCCGGCCGACCGTCGCCGCCTGCACCTCGCCGCGGCGCGGGTGCTGCCCGCAGTAGTATCGGCGGGCAGCGTACGCAGTCGGGAGAGTCGAGGTGGATGCCGAGCTGGTCGGCCGACAGCGGCAGTTGAGCGACGTCGCCGCGGCGCTCGCCGACGCGGCCAGTGGCCGCCCGCGGGTCGTGTCGATCGAGGGCGATGGCGGCGCCGGCAAGACGGCGTTGGCCAGGCGATCACTCGCCGATCTCGCCGTCGAGCACCGCACCGTCGTGCTGGCCGGCGACGAGCTGACCGCGGTGGTCCCGTTCGCCACGCTCGGGCCACTGGTCGACGTCCCGTTCGAGACCACGGTTGTCGAGGCGGCACGCCTGGTGATCGGCCGTCTGGCGGAGCTGGCCGACGCCGGGCTGCTGGTAGTGCTCGTCGACGACCTCCACTGGGCGGACCTGGCGTCGCGCCAGGCGCTGGCCATCGCCGCCGGACGGCTCGAACACGAGGCGGTGGCGATCGTCGTCACGGCGCGTCCGGAGCACAGCGGCGTCGACGACGGCTGGGCCAGGTTGCGCAACGATGCGCGGCGCTGCGTACGGGTCCGCGTCGGCGAGCTCACCGTTGCCGACGTCGCCGCGCTCGCCGCACAGCGCGGCGTGCAGCTGACCTCGACGGCGGCGCGGCGGCTTACCGAGCACGCCGGCGGCAACGCGCTGTACGTCAGGACGCTGCTCGACGACGTGCCGCCGGCGGTGCTCAACCGTCCAGGCGAGACACTGCCGGTCCCGGCCGATCTGTCGGCGGTGGTCGCTGCGAAGTTCGCCGGGGTGGACACCGGCCCGGCGGCGTTGCTGGCCGCGCTCGCCGTGCTCGCCCGGCCGGCACCACTGCCGCAGGTCGCCGAGGTGGCCGACATTGCCGATCCGGCCGCGGCCGTCGGCGGTGTGCTGGCGACGCGCTGGGTGGAGTGGCGAGCCGGCGGGGCTGGCTTGGCCCAGCTCGGCTTCGCGCACCCGCTGTTCCGCCAGGCCGTCTACGACCATCTGCCGCCGGCCGACCGTCGCCGCCTGCACCTCGCCGCGGCGCGGGTCAGCGATCGCCGCGGCGAGCTCACCCATCGCGTCGCGACGGCCGACCGCGTCGACGAGGCGCTGGCCGCCGAGCTCGAAGCGGAGGCCCGGTCGGCGTCCGGGCGCGACTGCGTCGGAGTTGCCGCGCAGCTGCTGCGCTGGGCCGCCGAACTGACGCCGGAGCGCGCGGCGCGCGAGCGCCGGCTCCTCGCCGCCGCTCGGCTGGTCGTCGACGCCGACGGTCCGACGCTGAGCGAGCTCATCCCGGCGGTCGCCGCCTGTGCCGACAGCCCGGCACGCGACCTCGTCCTCGGCGAGGCCGCCTGGCAGGCCGGTGACTCGGGCGAGACGACCTACCTGCTGCAGCGCGCCGCGACCGCCGACGACGACGCCGTCGCCGTCGAGGCGCTGGTCCGCCTGGCGGACGTGTTCGTCGTCCTCGGCCACGGGCAGGCGGCGATCGACGTGGCGGACGATGCGCTGGCCCGCGTGCCGTCCGACGAGCGGGTACGGCTGCGGGCGTGGGCCAGCCGTGCCTTCGGCGTCGCCTCACGCGACGGGGCCGTCGCCGGGTTGACGTGGCTGCGCGGCCGGCTGCCGGCTCGCCCGGACGAGTGTGCGCCCGCAGAAATCGAGTTGCTGGCGATCCGCGGAATGCTCGGCTGGTTCGCCCTGCGGCCGACGGCGGCGCTCGACGACCTCGCCGTGGTTCTGGCGCGACCAGCAACGACGCTCCAGCGGCGCCAGCGGGCGCAGCTGGACGTGGCGCAGTGCCAGTTCGTGATCGGCCGCTGGGACGAGGCGACGGTGAACGCCCGGCTGACCTGGAGCTGTCCGACGGCGAGCGCGAGCGCGACGCGGGGATCGCTCACCAGGTGCTGGCCAGCATCGCCGCGGCGCGGGGCGACTGGCACGCAGCGGCCGTCCACCTCGATGCGTCGCGGCAGCTCGCCGCGACGTTCGGCACCCGGGAGCTCGCCCTGGCCGCCCGCCTGGCCACCTTCGCCGTGGCCCAGGCCCGTGGAGCGCACGCCGAGGTGGCGGCGTTCATCCCGACGATCGATGCCACGAGACCACCGATGCTGTCGACGCTGTCGCTGTATCACCCCGGCGCAGCCGCGCACGTCGACACCGGCGAGCTCGATCTCGCCGGCCGGCTCGCCGACCAACTCGCCGCCGACGCCGAGCGTCGCCGACTCGACGTGGCCGCGCAGGTGGCCGACCTGCGCGGACGGATCGCTGCCAGACGAGGGGAGCCGGCAGCGGCCGAACAGCACTTCGCCGACGCGGTCGACGCGATCACCGCCGACACGCCCCTCCTCATTGCTGCCGGCATCCACCTGGCCCGCGGCCGGCTGCGGCGCGCGCAGGGGCGGCGTCACGATGCGATCATCGCGCTCGGAGAGGCACGCACGATCTACGAGGGGCTCGGCGCCCGTCCCTACCTCGAGCGCGTCGATGCCGAGCTGATCGAGGCGGGGCTGGCCCGCCCGACGCGCCGCCGGGACCGCTCGCCGCTGGACCTCACGCCGCGGGAGCAGGACGTCGTCACGCTCGCCCTGCGCGAACAAGGAGATCGCCGGCGAGCTGTTCGTCAGCGAGAAGGCCGTCGAGTACCACCTGCGCAACGCCTACGGCAAGCTCGGCGTGGGCTCACGGCGCGAGCTGCGGGCCCGGTTCGCCGACGGCGAGTGACGCGCCACCCGGCTCGTCACGATGCCGGCGCGGGTGGGCGGCGTGCCGGGTGGAGTTGGCGATCCAGCCGAGCACGAAGATCGTTCCGGCCAGGAGGCCGAGCACCGGCCTGTCGGCCGCCACGGCGCCGGCGGAGACGGCCGCGACGATGGCGAACGCGGCCCCGCCCGACCCTTCGGGTCGTCGCCATGGGTGCCCGCACTGGCGCCGTTACCACCGACGGAGATCCGCAGCTGTTGTCCGGTCTGCACCGCGATCGTTCCGGTGACCACCGCGCCGGAGGTACCCACCTGCGCAAACGACACAGTTGATGGCGTCAGAAGCACACACCTCCACTCCGAAGGAGACCGTGATGAACATCGCCATCAAGACCACCGTCGTCACGGCCACCGCCCTGGCATTCGCCGCGCTGGGCACCGCAGCCGCATTCGCCGCCACAGCCCACTCTGCGCAGACTGCGCACATTGGGTCGGTGGACGGGTACCAGATCAGCGAGTCGATCGAGTAGATACTGCCGACTGCCTGCCAGCTGATCCGCGCAGACTGGCCTGATCTGTGAATCCCGGTCGGCGGTTCGCGACAAGACATCAGTCGCCCAGATCGGCGGATACGGATTGTGAAGCAGTAACTGGCGCGATCACCGAACGTAACTCACCAGGCGTCCTGCCTCCAGCGCCCGGCTGCCCGGCCCGGGGGATCAGTTCGGTATGCCGGTGCCG
>JBKQQQ010000444.1:0-6196 GCA_052144275.1 Streptosporangiaceae bacterium | reverse complement strand
GTGAGGAGAGCCAGGACCTCTCCGATAGCAGGTTCCTGGCTGACGGGCTCAGGCAGCGGCAAGTGGGCCTGGATCTGGTAGCGGTTGCGGCGGCCGTCTTTGTGCTTCACCACGTAGCCAGCTTCGGCGAGGTCGGCGACGATGCCGTGAGCGCTGCGCTCGGTGATGCCCAGCCGGTCCGCGATGTCACGCAACCGCACGCCGGGGTCACGGGCGATGCATAGCAGCACGCGGCCGTGGTTGGTCAGGAAACCCCAGCTCGTCACCTGACCAAGATACCCGCGCAACCTCATGCACAAGCCTGTTTTCCTGAAAACTATTGCTTGTTTCTGATTGCATACGTAACGTAAGGGCTCTGGCCCTAGACGTGTTACTACGGTGCGGCGGGGTGCAAACGGTTGTCCTCGTCCGCAGGGCCTAGCTCGTCCCGGACGGCGACGACGCCCTCGACGTGCCCCACAGCCTCGATGATGTCCCGGCCGGCCTGGCCGGTTTCCGGTCGGCCGGACAGGGTCACGATGCCGTCGTGCACGGTGACCTTAAGGCGCTCCGGGTCCACTCGGAGACCTTGCCCGATCACGCGATCGGTCACCTCGCGGCGGATCTCCTCGTCTGGTCGGCTGAAGATGCTGAGCACGTCGACCTGGCTGACTATCCCGACCAGGTGCCCGGCCTCATCCACCACGGGCAGCCGCTCAACCGCGCGGTCGTACATGAGGAAAGCGGCGTGCTGCACCGGCTCGTCCGGGCCGATGGTGACGGGGGGACTCGTCATCAGCTCGGCGGCGGTCACCCCGGCCGCCTTCTGATGGTCCCGGCTGCGCCGCAGGCCAGCGAACACTTCTGGATGACTGTCCCGATCGGCTTCCTTGATCAGCATGTCGGTCTCAGACACGACGCCGATGACCTTGCCCGCCTGGTCGATGACGGGGAATCCGCTGACCCGGGAACTGCCGAGCATGGCAGCCATTTCCTTGAACGACGTGTCCCCGCGGACGGCGATCACGCCGGTCGTCATGACGTCCCTGACAGTCGCGCTCATCGGGACCGCCCCTCTCCTCCGGGCGTTAGCCTCATATGCTTACTATATCTAGCATATGGTTGGCATGTCAAGCATAATGGCTCGGCGCGAAGAACAGTCTACGAATCCGGTCACGCTGGTCGCCCTCTCCATGCCCTGGGCGCCCGTGCCGTGATGAATGAACACCGAATCCGACGCCGCACTGGCCACAGTTGCCGCCAGGTGAGAAAATACGGTCATGGCTGGTAACGCGGAAAACCCAGGACGGCAGTTCGCCGCTGCCTGGCAGGCCGCTGCGGCCGCGCTGGGCGAGTGGCGGCAGCGGGTGGCGGCGGCGACCAATGAGGCGCTGGACAAGCTCGATCCGGCCGTCCGCGCCGCGATGGAGGCGGGACGCGCTGCGTTTTCCGGGGACTGGCGTGCCTGTCATTGCCCGTGCGGCACGGCACACCCTGATGACAGGGGCGTATGCGACGGCAGCGCCGTCCTGACCCGGCGGCTGGGTGAAGCGGACGTGTCCATGTGCGCGCCATGTGCTGTGGCCCAGGGGGTCGCGGAACTTCCCCGCTAGGCTCCGAGAGCCTGCCAGAGATCGGTTGCGCCTCAGAGCCGACTCGGCCGTGTGGCGTTCCACACGCAGATGGGCCAGTTCTGTGCGTGCAGGGCCGACGGCGGACGTTCTAATCGGTCAGATGAGCACGGTTCGTGGAAGGCTGGCAGGGTGGCAGACTTCATCGGCAGGAACCTGGCCGGCTCGCGGTTCGAGGACGTCTACCTGACTGGTGCCAGGTTCCGCGACGTCGACCTCACCGGCGCGCGCTTTCACCTGGTTGACCTGACCGGAGTCGTGATCCGCGGCGCAGTCCTGGTGAACATGGACATCAGCGGCGAGGCCGGGAACCTGCGGGTCAACGGCGTCGACGTGGTGCCCCTGGTGGAGGCGGAGCTCAACCGCCGCTACCCGGACCGGGTAAAGATGCGGCCGGCCGATGCCGGCGGGTTCCGCGAGGCATGGGACATCCTCGAGCGGCTGTGGCAGCAGACCATTGAGCGGGCTCGCGGGATGCCCCCGGAACTGCTCCACGAGCGGGTCGATTCAGAGTGGTCCTTCATCGAGACGCTGCGCCATCTCCTGTTCGCCACGGACGCCTGGGTGAACCGCGCGATCCTGGGCCAGCCGTCGCCCTGGCACCCGCTCGACCTGCCCCACGACGAGATGCCCGCCGAACCCGGCATCCCGCGCGACCGCGACGCGCGGCCGCCGCTGGACGAAGTGCTCGCCCTGCGCGCGGACCGCATGGCCACCGTGCGCCAGGTGCTCGCCGGTCTCACCGACGAGAAGCTGGCCGGCATGACCGAACCCGTCACCGAGCCGGGCTACCCCGAGCCGGAAAGCTTCCCCGTGCGCCGGTGCCTGCAGGCCATCCTCAGCGAAGAGTGGGAGCACCGGCTGTACGCCGAACGGGACTTCGACATGCTCCAGTCCCGGTCGTCCTGACCCGCCATGACGCGCATGACACAGCAGCCATCCCGCTCATCCACCGTCGTGAGCGGCATTGGAAACCGCGCGAAATGGCGGGGCCCGGCTAGGGGGAGGGAGGGCCGGGCCCCGCGCGGGACGATACCTTTCATCAGCTAAGCGCTCGGCAGGCCCCATCTGTTACAAGCCCACCGGAAGCGCCGGCACGGCCAGCGGCGATGAGGCGGCTCGCTCGGCTTGTGACCAATCAGCGTCGCCCGGGATAGGCTTATCGCGGGGACCGGGAAGCTCGGTCGTGGTCTGCGGGCACGCGGACGTTACTTGAGGACATCGGGACGGGCGCCATGGCTAATACCGCCACGAACAGTCGGCCGGCAAATAACTGGCCCCAGGTGCAATCTGGGCCACTCATCACCGGCGGAGTCCTGATCGGGATCGGCACCGCGGTCGCGCTTACAGGTCTGGCCATCGCTGGCTCGCACCTGGTCGCCGCGACCCGGGCATGGATCAGGGAGCTGGAGATACCACCCAGCGAACTCGCGAAGCTCAAGTGGGAACAGGCGAAGACTGCGGCGGCTTCCGGCGCGAGCACGTGGCGGGAACACCCGAACGCCAAGGCACGCCTGGTCCGTCGCGAACACACGCCCGGGCACTAGCGTCAGGTCACTCCCAGGCACTAGCGTCCGATCAGCAGATCTAGCCTCGTCCCGGGAGCCGCGCAATGACGCCGACCAACCACCAGGTACGACTGGCCGCCCGGCCGTCCGGGCTGCCCCGGGCCACCGACTGGGAACTCACCAGCGAGCCCGTGCCGGCATCCGGTCCCGGGCAGTTCACGGTGAAGGTCTCCCACCTGTCCGTCGACCCGGCCATGCGGGGCTGGATGAACGCCGGCGCCTCCTACATCCCGCCCGTCAGGATCGGCGAGGTCATGCGGGCCGGCGCGGTCGGCCGGGTCACGGCCTCGGAGCATCCGGGCTTCGACGTGGGCGACGAGGTCTACGGGGTGTTCGGCGTGCAGGAGTACGCGGTCTCCGACGGCCAGGGCGTGCACAAGATCGACACCTCGCTCGCCGGGCCGTCGATCTTCCTGGGCGCGCTGGGGATGACCGGGCTCACCGCGTATTTCGGCCTGCTGGACACCGGCCGGCTGAAAGCCGGCGACACGGTGGTGGTCTCCGGCGCGGCCGGCGCGGTGGGCAGCGTGGTGGGCCAGATCGCCAAGATCAAGGGCTGCCGGGCCATCGGCATCGCGGGCGGGCCGGACAAGTGCCGCGCGCTGGTGGAGGAGTTCGGCTTCGACGCCGCGATCGACTACCGGGCCGGGAACGTGCGCAAGGCCCTGCGCGAGGCCGCGCCGCGCGGCGTCGACGTCTACTTCGACAACGTGGGCGGCGAGATCCTGGACGACGTGCTGACCTGCCTGGCCCGCGGCGCCCGGGTGGTCATCTGCGGCGCGGTCTCGCAGTACAACGAGACCCAGGTGCGGGGCCCGGCGAACTACATGATGCTGCTGGTGGCACGGGCCTCCATGACCGGCATGCTGGTGTTCGACTTCGAGGACCGGTATCCGCAAGCCATGGCCGAGCTGGCCGACTGGCTGCGGGCCGGGAAGATCGTCTCCCGGGAGCACGTCGTGCACGGCACGGTGGCGGACTTCCCGCAGACGCTGCTGATGCTGTTCGACGGGGTGAACACCGGCAAGCTGGTGCTCGCCCTAGACGGGAGCTGACCGCCGGTCAAGGCCGGTGAGCAGGGCCTCGATCACCGTGACGGCCCGGTCGATGTCGGGAGCGCGGTCGGCGATCACGTCGGCGTACAGGAAGCCCTCGCTGATCCGCACGATCGCGTAGGCCAGCGTCGGGGTGTCCAGCGTGGCGTCGAAGCAGCCGCGGCCGCGCTCGAGATCGATGAGCTTCTCCAGTGCGCTGGCCATGCCCCGGTGCACGGTGCTGCGGGTGCCGGTCAGCAGGCGCAGCGCGGCCTCCGGGTCAGACTCCAGGAGCGCCCGCAGCGGGCGGTCCCTGGCGATCGCGCGGAGCACGCCGCCGATCATCGCCACGAGCCGCTCCGTGCCCGCCAGCGGCGCGGTGGCCTGCACCTGGTCCACGAGCAGTCGTCGGGCCCGCCACCAGAGCATCTCGTCGAGCAGCTGCTCCCGGTTGCCGGCCCGCCGGTACAGCGTGGCCCGGGCGACGCCGAGGCGCCTGGCCAGCGACCGCATGTCCAGCCGCTGCCCGGCGACGAAGGTGTCCACGGCGGCTGCGAAGATCTCGGCCGGGATCCCGGCGGGCGCCGCCGCTCCCCCGGGCACGATCGCGCGGGCGTCGTCGTCGCCTCGTCGCTCTGGCCCCGTGCGCACCGGCCTCGTGGGCACTGGCCTCGTGGGCACTGGCCTCGTGGGCGCCGTCTGGTTAGGCACTGTCCTCATGAGCCGGCGGTCCGGCCGCCGTTGGCGGTGCGCTTCTCGGCCGCTTGCTGTAGGAGGGCAAGCTCGTCGGTCAGGTAGCCGGCCAGGGTATCGATGTCGGGGACCAGCTCGCGGCAGCTGACCAGGCCGAAGTGCAGCTGGCCGAGATAACCCACCAGGGTGATGTTCAGCCCCTGGCCGTCGGTGACCACCGACACCGGGTAATGCGCGAGGAGCCTGGCCCCGCAAAGGTAGACCGGGACGTTCGGGCCGGGAACGTTGGAGATGGTGACGTTGAACGGCGGCAGCCGGTGCAGCAGGCCGGTGGCGAACACCACCCGGGCCGCCCGCGCGGTCAGCGCCGGAGGGGCGAAGTCGCTGATCTGGTCGACCAGGCCCTGCGGGATCGCCGCCTGCTGGGCCTTGGCGATCTTCGTCGCGGAGTGCACGATCTCGAGCCGCAGGCCCGGGTCGGTGACGCTGGTGGGCAGCGTGGCCAGCATCGCGGACACCCTGTTGCCCATCGCGCCCTTACTGCCCGGGTCGCGCACCGAGACCGGGATCATCGCGACCAGCGGCTGGTCGGGCAGCGCGTCGTGGTCGATGAGCCAGCGCCGCAGCGCCCCGGTGCACATCGCCATCACGACGTCGTTGACCGACACGCCGAAGGCGTTCTTCACCATCTTGACCGTACCCAGGTCCACGCTGCGGAACGCGAACCTGCGGTGCGGTGTGATCGGCTTGTTGAACGGAGTCGCGGGCGCGCGGCCGGGCCTGGTGGCGATCACCGCGCCGTCGCCGCGGTTCAGCCCGAGCATGCCACCGACCAGCGTGTTCACCGCCGGCGCCAGGGTCGGAAGCACTTTGACCAGTTCGTTGGTCAGGCGGACGGTCTGCACCGGGCGCCAGGCCAGCCGCGCGGCGGCCTTCGCGGCCAGGAGCGGAAGGCCTGGCGGGCTGGCGGGCAGGAACGGCTCGGCCGGGGGCAGCTCGCGCCCTTGTGGCGTCAGGTCAAGCAGGACCGTCAGCAGCTCGGCGCCGGAGGCCCCGTCGATCGCGGCGTGGTGGATCTTGGTGTAGACGGCGGCGCGCTTCTTGGCCAGCCCGGTGATCAGGTAGATCTCCCACAGCGGGCGGCTGCGGTCAAGCGGGCGGGCATGCAGCCGGCTGACCTGTTCGGTCAGCTGGGCGTCGGATCCCGGGCGCGGCAGCGCGATCTCGCGGACGTGGTACTCGATGTCGAAGTCCGGGTCGTCGGTCCAGTAGGGCTGGTCCAGGCCAAGCG
>JBKQQQ010000443.1:0-2608 GCA_052144275.1 Streptosporangiaceae bacterium | reverse complement strand
GCAACATCGCCGCCGAATGCGGGCTGCCCCCGGACGGCCTCGCCGAGCTGGTGCGGGAGTACTACGGGGGGCCGTTGAGAAATAAGGTGGCCCGGGCCCGCATCCTCGGCCTGATAGGCGCCTACGGATGGACGCTGTGGGGGGCGATCCAGCAGGCGGCCAGCGCGCTCGACTTCGACTTCGGCAGCTGGGCGAGGGCGCGCTACGAATTCGCGGCGGCCGGCCTGGGCGGCCCGGGCTTCCGGCGGCTGCTGGACGACGTGGTCCGCGATGACTGAGCGCTTCCGCGTCGTCATCATCGGCGGCGGCGTCATCGGCACCAGCGCCGCCTACCACCTGGCCCAGCTGGGCTGCACCGACGTGCTGCTGCTGGAGCAGGGGCAGCTGTCCTGCGGCACCACCTGGCACGCGGCCGGCCTGGTCGGCCAGCTGCGTGCCTCGGAGAACGGCACCCGCCTGGTCCAGTACTCCACCGAGCTGTACGCCAGGCTCGAGGCGGAGACCGGCCTGGGCACCGGCTTCCGGCGCTGCGGCGGCGTCACCGTCGCCCGGACCCCCGACCGGATGACGCAGCTCAGGCGGACGGCCGCCACCGCCGAGGCCTACCAGCTGGAGTGCGAGCTGATCAGCCCGCAGCGGGCCCGCGAGCTCTACCCGATCATGCGGACCGACGACCTCGCCGGGGCGATCTGGCTGCCCGGCGACGGCCGGGCCAACCCGACCGACCTGACCGCCGCGCTGGCCCGGGGTGCCCGCAATAAGGGCGTCACGATCCGGGAGCGGACCAGGGTCACCGGCATCCTGACCGGCCAGGGCCCCGGGGTCCGCACGGTGACCGGGGCCCGCCCCGTGACAGAGGCCCGCACAGTGACCGGAATCCGCACCGACCGCGGCGACGTGGAGGCCGAGGTGGTGGTCAACTGCGCCGGCCAGTGGGCCAAGCAGGTCGGCGCGATGGCCGGCGTGACCGTCCCGCTGCACTCGGCCGAACACTTCTACGTGGTCACCGAGCAGGTCGACGGGGTGCACAGGGACTTCCCGATCCTGCGCGACCCGGACGGCTACACCTACATCAAGGAGGAGGTCGGCGGGCTGGTGGTCGGCGGCTTCGAGCCCGACGCCAAGCCCTGGGTCGCCCCCGACGCGCTGCCCTACCCGTTCGAGTTCCAGCTGCTGGAGGAGGACTGGGATCACTTCGCGATCCTGATGGACAGCGCGATCGCGCGGATCCCGGTGCTCGCCGAGACCGGGATCAAGATGTTCTACAACGGCCCGGAGAGCTTCACCCCGGACAACCAGTTCATCCTCGGCGAGGCGCCGGAGCTGCGGAACTTCTTCGTCGCCGCCGGCTTCAACTCGGTCGGCATCGCGTCCGCCGGCGGCGCCGGGCGCGCGCTGGCCGAATGGATCGTCGAGGGCGAGCCCAGCCTGGACCTGTCCGCGGTCGACATCCGCCGCTTCGCCGCCTTCAACGGGAACAACCAGTGGCTGCACGACCGGGTCAGCGAGGTCCTGGGCCTGCACTACGCCGTGCCGTGGCCGAACCGCGAGCTGGCCAGCGCCCGGCCGTTCCGCAGATCCCCGGCCTATCACCTGCTCAAGCAGGCCAACGCCGGCTTCGGCAGCAAGATGGGCTGGGAGCGGGCGAACTTCTTCGCGCCGCCCGGCCAGCCCGCCGGCATTGAGTACGGCTGGGGACAGCAGAACTGGCAGCCCTGGTCCTCGGCCGAGCAGCACGCCGCCCGCACCGGCGTCGCCGTGTTCGACCAGACGAGCTTCTCCAAGTACCTGGTGACCGGCCGGGACGCCGAACAGGTGCTGCAGTGGCTGTGCACCGCCGATGTCGCGGTCGCCCCGGGCCGGACTGTCTACACCGGGATGCTTAACGCGCACGGCACCTACGAGGCCGACATCACCGTCACCCGGCTCTCGGCCGATGAGTTCCTGCTGGTCAGCAGCGCGGCGACCACCGAACGCGACAAGGACCACATCACCAGGCGGATGCCCGCAGGCGCGCACGCCTCGCTGGTCGACGTCACCTCCGCCTACGCCGTCTACGGCGTCATGGGCCCGCGGTCGCGGGAACTGCTCAGCCTCCTGTCCCGCAGTGACCTCAGCGACGAGGCCTTCCCGTTCGGCTCGAGCCGCGAGATCGACCTCGGCTACGCCACGGTCCGCGCGACCAGGATCACCTATGTGGGCGAGCTCGGCTGGGAGCTGTACGTCCCGGCCGAATTCGCCGTGGGCGCCTACGAGGACCTGATGACCGCGGGCGCCGGCCTCGGCCTGGCGAACGCCGGCTACTACGCGATCGAGTCGCTCCGGCTGGAGAAGGCCTACCGGGCCTTCGGCCGCGAGCTGACTCCGGACTACAACCCGGCCGAGGCCGGGCTGCTGTTCGCCTGCAAGCTCAAGAAAGACATCCCCTTCCTCGGCCGGGACGCGGTCGAGCAGGCCCGGGCGGCCGGCCCCCGGCGCCGGCTGGTCTCGCTCGTCCTGGCCGGCGTCGGCCAGGACGCCATGATCTGGGGCGGCGAGCTCGTGCTCCGCGACGGGGCCGCCGTCGGCCAGGTGACCTCCGGCGCCTGGGGCGAGACCGTCGGCGGCT
>JBKQQQ010000442.1:0-19471 GCA_052144275.1 Streptosporangiaceae bacterium | reverse complement strand
CACGGAGCGAGACCGCCTCCACGCCGCGCTCCGCGAACAGCCGTTCGGCGGCGATGACGACCTGCTCGGCCGTGGCCCGTCCGTCCGCTCGCGTTCCCGCGCCGGTCCTGGCCGCCACGCCTTCGGTATCCCTCCGGGGCAGATTCATGCTCCTCCCCACTGGCGCTTCAACTAGTTCAATCATATGCTTTAGTTAATCAGTTAACGGATTGAGAACAAGCACGAGGTGCACGATGACGGTACTGCGCGGAGCGCTGCTGGTGGACGGGACGGGGGCGCCGCCACGGCCCGCTGATGTGGTCATCGACGGGGACCGGATCGCCGCGGTCGAGGCGCCGGGCGCCGTGTCCCGCAACGGCGACGTCGTCGACCTTGACGGCCTGGTGCTGGCCCCGGGATTCATCGACTGCCACACCCACTATGACGCGCAGGTGCTGTGGGACCCCGACCTCACCCCCTCGTCGTGGCACGGCGTGACCACGGTGGTGATGGGCAACTGCGGGTTCGGCATCGCCCCGACCCGGCCGGCCGGCCGGGAGACGATCGCGCGGACGCTGGAGAACGTCGAGGGCATGTCGGTGGAGGCGCTGTTCGCGGGCATCCCCTGGACCTTCGAGACCTTCCCCGAGTACCTGGACGCCGTCGAGCGGGCCGGGCCGAAGCTGAACGTGGCCGTCATGCTCGGCCACACGCCGCTGCGGCTGTACGTGCTGGGCGATGAGGCGGCCGAACGGGATGCCACCTCGGCCGAGATCGAGGAGATGCGGCGGCTCGTTGGCGAGGCCCTCGACGCCGGCGCGATCGGCTTCGCGTCCTCCCGCCAGCCCGCCCACGCCGGTGCCTGGGGCAAGCCCGTGCCCAGCCGCCTCGCCACCACCGATGAGCTGATGCGGCTCGCCGAGCCGCTGGCCGAGCGCGGCCGCGGTACGTTCGCGATCACGCACGGACCCGACTTCGGCCCCGTGGAGCTCGCCGAACTGTCTGTCAAGACGGGGCGGCCGGTCACCTGGACGGCCCTGAACGCCTCACCGGGCGCCTTCCGCCTGCTGGACAAGGCGGAGGCCCGCGGCGGCGAGGTCTGGCCCCAGGTCGCCTGCCGCCCGATCGTCTTCCAGGTCACCTTGGCCGAGCCGGCGCCGTTCGCCCGCGCCGACGCGTTCGCGCAGGTGCTGTCCGTTCCTTCTGCCGAACGGTCCCGGTTTTACCGGGATCCGGCCTGGCGGGAGCGGGCCCGGGCGGACGTGGCCAGGCAGTGGCACTACGGCTGGGACAAGGTATTCGTGGCCGAGACGGTGGCGCACCCCGAGCTGGCCGACGGGCCGTCGCTCGCGGAGCTGGCCGCCCAGCGCGGCGTCGACCCGCTCGACGTGCTGTGCGACGTCGCGCTCGACGATGACCTCGGGACCCGTTTCCGGGTCGTGGTCGCCAACGACGATGCCACCTCGCTCGCCGGGCTGCTCCGGGACGACCGCACCCTGCTCGGCCTGTCCGACGCGGGCGCGCACGCCAGCCAGCTCTGCGACGCGGTCTTCGCCACCTACCTGCTGGAGCACTGGGTCCGGGAGACCGGCACGCTGTCCCTGGAGAAGGCCATCTGGCGGATCACCGGGCACCCCGCAGCGGTGTTCGGGATCCCCGGCCGGGGCCGGATCGCCCCTGGATACTTCGCCGACTTGGTCGCCTTCGACCCCGCCACCGTCGGGGTGGAGCGGTTGGAGCGGGTGTATGACCTGCCCGCGGGCGCCGACCGGCTTATCGCCCGCAGTCACGGGCTGCACCAGGTCTGGGTCAACGGCGAACTGGCCGATGACGGCGCTGGCCACGGCGCCCGGCGGGCAGGCCGCCTCATCCGCGACGGCGGGACGTCCACCGGCCCGGCCCGCTGAACCGCCACAGACAAGGGAGACACCATGGAGATTCCGCGGATCATCAGCGTCGACGACCACGTCATCGAGCCCGCGCACGTGTGGCAGGAATACCTGCCCGCCGCCTTCCGCGACCGCGGGCCGCGGCTCACCCGGGTCAAGGGGAGGCTGCGGTTCGAGCCGCGGCACATGGCCTTCCGCGAAGAGGAGGACGGGTACTGGGCAGACTGCTGGTCGTTCGGCGGAATGCTGTTCCCGGTCACCGGCGGGTTCGCGGCGGTCAGCTTTCCCCGCGACCAAGCCCACAACCGGGCCGTGCTCTTCGACGACATCCTGCCCGGCTGCTATGACCGCGCGGCCCGGCTGGCCGACATGGACCGCAATCACACCGACGCGTCGCTGTGCTTCCCCACCTTCCCGCGCTTTTGCGGGCAGACGTTCCTCGAGCGCGGCGATCGTGATCTCGCGCTGGCCTGCGTCCGGGCCTACAACGACTGGATGATCGGCGAATGGTGCGCCGATCAGGCCCGCGGCCGGCTGATCCCGCTCACCCTCGTCCCGATGTGGGACCCGGACTTGGCGGCGCAGGAGGTGCGGCGCTGCGCGGTCAAGGGGTCGCACGCCATCGCGTTCTCCGAGAACCCGGCCGCCCTCGGCCTGCCCAGCGTGCACACCGACGCCTGGGATCCGCTGTGGGCGGCGTGCGAGGAGACCGACACCGTGGTCAACATGCACATCGGCTCGTCCTCCACCTTCAGCAAGACCAGCGACGACGCGCCGCCGCTGGTCATCATCGCGCTCACCTTCGAGGGCGCGTCGCACGCCCTGGTGGACTGGCTGACCAGCGGCGTGCTGGCCCGGTTCTCCGCGCTGCGTATCGCCTTGTCCGAAGGCCAGGTGGGCTGGATGCCGTTCCTGCTTGAGCGGCTCGACGAGGCCTGGGAGCACGCCCGCGGCTACGCCAAGACCCAGCAGAAGGTGCCGGAGCCGCCCAGCACGTACGTCCCGGGCCGGGTCTTCGGCTGCGTCTTCGACGACCAGGTGGGCCTGGCGCTGCGGGACCGCATCGGCATGGGCCAGATCATGTTCGAGACCGACTACCCGCACGGCGACTCCACGTTCCCGCACTCCAGGGACACCGCCGCCACGATCGCATCGAAAGCCGGCCTGTCGGAACAGGAAACCTGGCGGCTGCTGCGCGGCAACGCGATCTCCTGCTACCGCCTGGACCGCTACGGCATCACGGCGTGACGCAGCCCAAACTCCTTTCGTTCCCTGCCCGCGGTCAGAAGGTGAAGACCAGGCGCGCGGGCACCCGGCCCGTGAGCACTTCGTCGATGCAGACGTTGACGTCATCGAGATGCCGCTCCTGCGCGATGACCTTCGTCCGGCCGGCGGCATGCAGTGCGAACACGTCGGCGAGGTCCTTGCGGGTGCCGACGATGGACCCGATGATCGATTTCCCGCTGATGACGGTGTCGAAGATCGGGACGGTCATCTTGTCGTCGGCCGGAAGCGCGACGCACACCAGCCGGCCGCCTCGGCGCAGCGATCCGAACGCCTGCTCGAACGCCCGAGGCGACGTGGCGAGGGAGATCGCGACATCGGCGCCGCCCAGATCCCGGATGGCCGCCACCGGGTCAGTGGTGCTCGCGTTCACGACGTAGTCAGCGCCGAGCTGCCCGGCGAGGTTCAGCTTTGTGTCCTCGATGTCGACCGCGATCACCCTGCCGCCGAAGCCCCTCGCGTACTGCACGGCCAGGTGTCCCAGGCCGCCGATGCCGTACACCACGGCGGTCTCACCTGGTTCGAGCTTTGAGACCTTGACCGCCTTGAACGTGGTGACCCCGGCGCACGTCAGCGGCGCGGCATCGAAGGAGGACACGGCTTCGGGGACCGTGACCACGTGGCTGTCGAAGGCCACCGCGTACTCGGCCCATGCGCCGTCCACCGAATAGCCGCTGTTCTCCTGCGACTCGCACAGCGTCTCCCAGCCGCCGACGCAGTACGAGCAGTGCCCGCACGCCTTGCCCAGCCATGCGATGGCAACCCGGTCACCGACCTTGTGCAGGCTGGCATCCGGGCCGGTCTTCTCGATGATGCCGACACCCTCGTGGCCGGGGGTGAACGGCGGGTTCGGCTTGACGGGCCAGTCGCCGGCGGCGGCATGGATGTCGGTGTGGCACAGCCCGGAGGTCTGCATCCGGATCAGTACCTGGCCGGGGCCGGGCTCAGGGACGGGAAGTTCCCTGATCTCGAGCTTGGCGCCCAGTTCCGGGACTACCGCGGCTTTCATGGTCTTCATGACTCTTCCTCCTCATCGCAAATAGCTCGTTCGTTATCTCGTGACCGGATTCACGGTGTCTGTTTGCCGCCACATCACGTCCCTTCTAGGCTGCGGCCCCCGGGCGGCGCGGAGGCGGATGACCGCCTCGCGCGCCGCCGGAGTCGCCGGGATCCGGGCCTGCCGCGGCATCAGAAGAAGCCGAGCGGCTTGCTGCTGTAGTCGACCAGGAGGTTCTTGGTCTGGCTGTAGTGGTCCAGCATCATCTTGTGGGTCTCGCGGCCGATGCCGGAGATCTTGTAACCGCCGAACGCGGCACCCGCGGGGTACTGGTGGTAGCAGTTGGTCCACACCCGGCCCGCCTTGATGGCCCGGCCCGCCCGGTAAGCGAGGTCGTAATTGCGGCTCCACACGCCGGCCCCGAGGCCGTACAGCGTGTCGTTGGCGATCGCGATCGCCTCGTCGTAGTCCGAGAACGTGGTCACGGCCAGCACCGGGCCGAAGATCTCCTCCTGGAACACTCGCATCTGGTTGTGCCCAAGCAGGACCGTCGGCTTGTAGTAGTAGCCGCCGGCGAACTCGCCGCCGACCTGGGCGGGCTCTCCGCCGATGAGCACCTCGGCGCCCTCGTTCCGGCCGATGTCCACGTAGGAGGCGATCTTGTCGATCTGCTGCCGCGACACCTGCGGGCCGATCATGGTCTCGGTGTCCAGCGGGTTGCCCTGCTTGATCTTGGCGATCCGGTCCAGGCACCGGGACATGAACTCCTCGTAGATGTCCTCCTGGATCAGCGCGCGGGACGGGCAGGTGCAGACCTCGCCCTTGTTGAACGCGTAAAGCACCAGGCCCTCGACGGCCTTGTCGGCGAACTCGTCGTCTGCGGCGAGCACGTCGCGGAAGAAGATGTTCGGCGACTTGCCGCCGAGCTCCAGCGTGACCGGGATGAGGTTCTGCGCCGCGTACTGCATGATCAACCGGCCGGTGACGGTCTCGCCGGTGAACGACACCTTGGCGATCCGCGGGTTCGCCGCCAGCGCCTTGCCGATCTCGGCGCCGGGGCCGGTGACGATGTTCACCGTGCCGGGCGGCAGCACGTCGCCGATCACCTCGGCGAGCTTGAGGATCGACCACGGGGTCGGCGAGGCCGGCTTGATGACCGAGCAGTTGCCGGCCGCGAGCGCGGGCGCCAGCTTCCACGCCGCCATCAGCAGCGGGAAGTTGAACGGGATGATCTGCCCTACCACGCCGAGCGGCTCACGGAAGTGGTAGGCCACCAGGTGCCGCTTGTCACCCACTCCCTCGACCTCCGCGATCTCTCCTTCCTCGGCGCGGATCGCCGCGGCGAAGTAGCGGAAATGGTCAGCGGCCAGCGGGATGTCGGCCGCCAGCGTCTCGCGGACCGGCTTGCCGTTCTCCCAGCTCTCGGTGACCGCCAGCATCTCAGCGTGCTGCTCGATCGCGTCGGCGACCGCGTTGAGCACCTTGGCGCGCCCGGCCGCCGAGGTCTCGCCCCAGGCGTCCTTGGCGGCGTGCGCCGCATCGAGCGCGGTCTCCACGTCCTCCGGTGTGGAGTCCGCGACCTCACATATCGGCTTGGCTGTCGCGGGGCTGAGGTTGACCCTGTACTTGCCCGCGGCCGGCGGCAGCCACTTGCCGCCGATGAAGTTCTCGTACCGCGGCTGCACCGAGACGATGCTCCCCGGCTGGCCTGGTGGAACGTACTTCATGACCGTCCCCTTTCTCCTTCGGGATCTGGCGGCGAGCCCGGCCGATTGGCCGGGCCTGCCAATTCAGACGCTAGGGACAGCGGGGTTGCCCGACCGTTGCATCCGGCCGCCATGACGAGGCCCAGGCCGGGGGAGTTTTCGTGATTGTCGTCACATCGTCGTCTCAGCCGAGGGCGCCGGCCCGGGCGGCCGCGGCCGCCCGCTGCGGTGAGCCGCCCGGCAACTGCCTCGCGAGGGCCTGCCAGGCCGCGGCGTCGTCCGCTCCCCAGGCGGCACTGACCCAGCGGCGCAGCAGCATGGCGTCGCCGCTGGCCAGCACCTCGGCCCGGAGTTGCTGCTCCAGCATGGCCCGGTAGTGCACGATCGCCGGCGCCTCGGAATCCGGCAGCAGCGGACCGGGGTACGCGGCGACCGCCGCACCCACCCGGCCCTCGGCGAGCAGGTCGAGTACGGATGCGAAGTCGGACGTGACCGGCCGCCGCAGCGCGTACGGCTGCGAGCCGAGCACGCCGTCCCCGAGCAAGGTCCGCAGCCGCGACATCTCGGCCCGCAGGGTGACCGGATGCACCTCCGCCTCGGATAGCTCAACCGCGAGGCGAGGACCGGAGAGCCCCCCACCCACCTCCCCTGCCCCCTTCATTGCGAGCGCGAGGATGACCACGATCTCGCTGTGCCGCGGCCGCAGCCGCAGCGTGCGCCCGTCGATCTCGACCAGGGCGCAGTCGCGACCGAGGGCCGTCAGGCGTACCTCGGTGACCGCCGCACGCGGCCGTGCCAGGCCGGAGAAATGCACCATCAGGTGACCGGCCGGGCCGACGGCCTCAGCGACCAGGCGACGGCCCTGCGTTCCGCCGGACAGCGCCCCGGCGTCCGCGGCGTCCGCGGCGAAGCAGTCCCGGCCGGCCGGTGTCGCCGCGAGCAGCCGCCCGCCGGGGCTGACCAGCGCGACAGCGGATCGCTCCGGCACGCGGCGGTTCGCGTACTCGCGCCGGGCTTGCTCGTCGGCCGCCGCCGTACGGATGGCGAGTTCTGCCTCCGCCGCCCGCGCAGTCGCCCGCACCAGCGCCAGTGCGTACGGGCTGGCGATGCTCGCGCTGCCGGTGATGTCGACGATGCCGAGCACTCGTCCGCTGTCCGGGTCCCGGACCGGGACGGCCGAGCAGGACCACGGGTGCACCACCGTGTTGTAATGCTCGCCGGCGAAGATCTGGACGGGACGCCCGACCGCCAGCGCGGTGCCCGGCGCATTGGTCCCCGCCGCCGTCTCGGACCACTCGGCGCCTTCGACAAAGTTCATCCGGCCGACGCGGTCCAGCGTGCCAGCGTGTCCCTGGACCCACAACAAGATCCCGGCCGCGTCGGTGACGGCGAAGATATGCTCGTCATCGCGGGCGCGCTCGCCGAGCAGCTCACGAAACACCGGCAGTGCCCCAGCCAGCGGATGCCGGGACCGGTAATCCTCAAGCTCGTCAGCGTCCATCCGGATGGGCGGCAGGCGGCGCCCGTCCTGGCTGGCGCCCGCGGCCACGCAGCGCTCCCAGGAGCCGGCGACCACGGAGCGGACGAAGGACGGCATGCTGTGCGATGTGACAAACTTCTCATGTGCTCGTCCCAGCCGCAGGGCGGCCGCACGCGCGTCCTCACCAGCCCGCAGCGCGAGTTCACAATCCGGATGCATCGCACTCCGCAGTCAGCGCCGAACCGACCATGGGGACCGCCTTTCCTGTCCCTCCCAGCCACCATGATGGCCGCACGCGCCGCCAGTACGTAGCGTCAGAGGTCCCGGTAACCCTCGGCCAGAAGTCCCGTCCGGCTCCCCGCTCCTCGCGGTATGGCGGGCTTGATGAGGTCCGCTAGCTGCGCGCGAATGCTATGAGAGGGCCGAAATCTCTGCCTGTATCCGCTGTCTGGAGTGCCGTGATGTAGCTGCGACGAAGCTCGCCTGCCTCGGTCAGCGAAGCGCCGCCCCAGGTGAACCGGTGTCCGCCGAGCGCCACGATGAGTGCGTCGGATGCGAGCCGTGACCAGCGGCCATTTCCGTTGGGGAAGGGGTGGATGACCACCAGCCGGTAACCGAACCTGATAGCGCATTCGTCGTGGCTGAATCGTGTCGCGCAGGTGTCGGCCAGCCATGCCTGGACATCGGCTTCGAGATCGCGCATGTCCATGCGTATCTGCCAGTAGGGCACGCCGAGGTTCCTGTCAGTCGTCCTGTACCGGCCTGCCCAGGCCCAGACCTGGTCATACATTCGCCGATGCAGGCGCATAAGCCAGGCTTCCCGCGTCACCAACTCCGGCGCCAGGCGGCGCCGGGAGAAGAACAGCCAGGTCATGGTCTGGCTGATGTTGTCAGCCTCGGCGCGGTTCAGCTCTTTGCGGGTCAGCACCGGCAAGCGCAGGCCCTGGCGCTCCTCGTCGGTGAGGGGCGTACCCTCGTAGGGCTCGCCGAGCGGGTCAGTCGTGGGCATTTTGGCTCCACAGGCCGCCTCGTTCCAGCAATTGCTCGGTGAGCCGGTCTTCCATCTCCTGCACCGTCCCTGTCTCCTGATCCTCTAGCCGCATCGTCTGCTCAACGGCTGCTATCTGCCGGTGGGCAAGCTCTCGGGCACGGTCACGTACCACCGCGTTCAACGGACGCCGCGGTACCAACAGATAGACCAGATCGCAGCCGAGCGCATCAGCGGCGCGGCGCAATGTGTCTAGCTGGACCCGGTCAGCGGCTTCGGACTGTTCCAGCCTGGTTACCGCTCCGGCAGTGATGCCCAGCCGCACGGCGAGAGCCGCAGCGCTCATGCCGAGCGCTTCGCGGACGGCCCGAATCCACCCGCGCGGCGGCCGTGCCAGGCCTCGGAGCCGCTGCCACTCATCGAAGTGGCGATCAAGCAAGTCCCGACTCCGCAGGGATACCTCGTTAGAGACCCTGGGCATGGTGGCACCAGATGCGTGCGGCGGAGCTCACGGTAAGAAGCTCAAATAGTGCATCATAGCTCATCATAATTAGAGTCTAACATGAGCTTTAGCGCACTATGGAAATACTTTTAGATGAGTCATACCTCACTATAGCTAGGCCTAGGCGTCGGCTCCGGTTCGAGCAGGCGCGTCGCGTGGGCTGCGCGCAGGATGCGGTAAACCGCTGGAGGAGCCATTCGAGGGATACCACTCTGCGCGCCGCGGGACGTACCGTCCCGCTCATTGATCTGGCCCTCGATCTGTGATGTGACGCGGCGCCCAGATGGCAAGAGCCGCAAGGAGCACGGTCATCGGGATCTCGCCGAAGAACGCGGCGGCCAGGGACTCGTACCAGTCCGCTTGGTCGGCCGCCGCGGCCGGCGATCAGCGGTCGGTACGGCCCGCGTCCTGCGGGTCAAGCGCCTCCTGCGTCACCGCGACCGTCGTCGGCACATCGGTGGCCGGCGTGTCCGCCTCCGGCACGCCTGCGCCGGCCGCGGGCCACCGCTTGAGCTCCACCTGCGGGATCAGCCAGGTGGCCAGGAAGGCGAGCGCGGCGATCGGCACCGCGACGAGGAACACGGTCTGGATCGACTCGGCGTAGCCGGCCACGAAGCCGGCGTGCACCGCGGCGGGCAGGTGGGACAGCAGCGCCGGGGTGGCGTCCGCGCTGCTGAAGCCGTGCGGCAGGCTTATCCCGTGCAGGTGCTTGGCCAGGTTGCCGACCAGCACGTTGGCGAAGATCGCGCCGAAGATCGCGGTGCCGAACGACCCGCCGATCGAGCGGAAGAACGTGGCACCTGAGGTCGCGACGCCTAGTTCACTGTGCGGCACGCCGTTCTGCACGATGATCACCAGCACCTGCATGACACCGCCGATGCCCATGCCGAGCACGAGCATGAAGGCCGCGTCCTGGAGGGTGGACGAGGCCACGCCCATCAGCGAGAGCAGGTACAGGCCGAGGGTCATCAGCGCGGTACCGGCGATCGGGAAGAACCGGTACTTGCCGGTCTTCGAGATGATCTGCCCCGAGGTGATCGAGACCACGAGCAGCCCGGCCATCAGCGGGAGCAGGTACAGCCCGGAGATGGTCGGCGAGATGCCCCGGACGACCTGGAAGAACGCGGGCAGGTAGGTGATCGCGCCGAACATCGCGAAGCCGACGATGAAGCCGACCAGGCTGGTCACCGAGAAGGTGCGCAGCTTGAACAGGTGCAGCGGCAGGACCGGCTCGGCGGCCCGCCGCTCGACCAGCACGAACACGCCGATCAGCAGCACGCCGGCCACGCCCAGGATGTAGATGGGCGCCGACCGCCACGGGTAGGTGGTGCCGCCCAGGCTGGTCAGCAGGATCAGCGAGGTGACGGCCGCCGACAGCACGAGGGTGCCGAGGTAGTCGATCACGTGGTGCACCCGGCGCAGCTGGCCGGGCACCTGGCTGGCCACCACGACCAGCGCGATCACGCCGAGCGGCACGTTGATGTAGAAGATCCAGCGCCAGGACAGGTTGTCCACGAACACGCCGCCGAGCAGCGGCCCGACCACGCTGGCGAAGCCGAAGACCGCGCCGAACAGCCCGACGTAGCGGCCGCGTTCCCGGGGCGAGACGATGTCGCCGACGATGGCCTGCGCGCCGACCATCAGGCCGCCGCTGCCCAGCCCCTGCACCGCGCGGAACGCGATGAGCTCGATCATGGACGTGCTCAGGCCGGACAGGATCGAGCCGATCACGAAGATGACGATCGCGGCCTGGAAGAAGATCTTCCGCCCGTACTGGTCGCCCAGCTTGCCCCACAGCGGAGTGGACACCGTGGTGGCCAGCAGGTAGGCGGTGATCACCCAGGCGATGTGGGAACCGCCCTTGAGGTCACCGACGATCGTCGGCAGCGCCGTGGACACGATCGTCTGGTCGAGCGCGGCGAGCAGCATGCCGAGCATGAGCGCGCCGATGATGAGCAGGATGCGGCGACGGCCGAGCCCGGGCAGGGCGCCGTTGCCGGTGATGTCCGCGCCAGGCGGCAGCTGGCCGCCGGCGGGCGCGGGAGTGGCTGAGGCCATCAGTGGTTGTCCTTCGTGTCCGTGACTTGACGCAGGGCGCAGCGTTCGGGCAGCCCGTCGGCGAGCGCCCGGAACGCGAGGTCGACGAGCTGGTCGAGCGGCACCGTGCCGCCGGAACCGGCCCAGAACGTGATGCTGGCGCGGAGCACGCCGGCGGCCGTGGCGGCCAGCAGCCCCGGATAGGGGTCGCGCTCGGGATCGGTGCCCAGCCGCTCGGCGAGCCCCTCGGTGATGGCTCGCTCCACCAGGGCCATCTGCGCCGCGTGGGCCGCGCGCAGGTGCGGGTCGGTACGGGCCTCCTTGATCCGGCGCAGCCACTCCGCCGGGTCGCCGCCAAGCTCGGCGAGCTCCTCGGCCACCCGCTGGGCGTCGCTGACCATGACCATGCGCAGCGCCTCAAGGACGGGCTCGCCGGGCGCCTCCCGCACGACGCGCTCGCGCAGCGCCGCGACCCGCTGCGGGTCCGCGCCGAACAGCGCGGCTTCCTTGGACGGGAAGTAGTTGAAGAACGTGCGCGGCGACACATCCGCCGCCTCGGCGATGTCCTCCACGGTGACGTGCGCGAAGCCGCGCTCGGCGATCAGGTCGAGCGTTATCCGGCGGAGCGACCGGCGGGTCGCCAGCTTCTTGCGCTCGCGCAGCGAGGCGCGCGGTTCCCCGGCGGGAGCCGTCGCAGGAAGTTTTCCGGCGTGAGCCGTACTAGGAAGTGTCATCATGCGCTCACTACAACTTTGCATCGTGTCTAAAATTGCGCTACGTCTAAACTTGCACGCCAAGGAATTTTACACAGCGTGCAACGAGGATCGGGCGACAGCTATTCCCGGCCGCCCCGCGCCGGCGCCCGCGGCGCCGTGGATCAGAACAGGTCGCCGCCGGCCGCCGCGGCGGTCGTCCCTGACGTGCGCTGCGCCGCCAGGACGTTGCGCCCGATCCGCCACCGGTGCACCTCGTCCGGCCCGTCCACCAGGTGCTGCATCCGCACCTCGGCGTACCAGGCCGCTAGCGGGGTGTCCAGGGTGTAGCCGAGCGCGCCGTGGATCTGCAGGGCGGTGTCCACCACCGAGGACAGCATGTCCGCGATGAAGTTCTTGGCGATCGAGTTCTCCTGGCTGATGTCCAGGCCGTGCTCCATCTTGTACGCGATGTGCAGCACCATCAGCCGGGCGATGTACAGGTCACGGGCGCAGTCGGCGAGCATCCACTGCACTCCCTGCCGGTCCGCAAGAATGTGGCCGAACGTCTCCCGTTCCAGCGCATGCGCCGCCGCCATGTCCAGCGCCCGCTGGGCCTTGGCGATGCTCCACATGCCGTGCCGGAGGCGGCCGTAGCCCAGCCGGTGCTGACCCATCGCGAATCCGCCGCCCACCTCGCCGATCACGCATCCGTGCGGGACGCGCAGGTCCCTGATGCGGACCTCGGCATGGCCCCCGGGACTCGTCCCGACGGCCTCATGCAGGGTCGGGATATCCCGGATGATCTGGTAGCCGGGGTCGGGCAGTTCGACCAGGAACGTGGTGAACTGCCTGTGCCGGGGCGCGTCGGCATCCGTTCGGGCCATGACCAGCGCGTAGTCCGAGATGCTGGCGCTGCTGCTGAACCACTTCTCGCCGTTGAGTATCCAGTCCTCGCCGTCGCGGACCGCGGTCGTGCGCATGCCGGTCGCGTCGGAGCCGGCCGCGCGTTCGGTCATCGAGAAGCAGATCCGCCGCTCGCCGCTGACCAGCGGGACGAGGAACCGCTCCTTCTGCTCCGCCGTGCCGTGGTCGAGCAAGGTGAGCATGGTCGCGTCCTGCGGGCCCATGCAGTTCATCGCCCAGGCCGCGAGCGGGGACCGGCCGACCTCGATCTGGACGACCCCGTTCGCCAGGTGGCCCAGCCCCATCCCGCCCCATTCGGCCGGGATGAACGGGCACCACAGCCCGGCGGCCCGGGCCCTGGCCTGCAGGTCGGCCACGATGGCGAAGTAGGGCCGGGTGCCGATCTCCGCCTCGGCGGGCAGCACGTGGGCGTCGATGAACGCCGCCACCCGGGCGCGGACCTGCTGGATCCCCTCCGGGATGGTGAAGTCGATCACGTGCGCTCCTCCTTTTCAGCGAGGCCTCAGCTGGTCTGCCGGTAGAGGCCGCCGTCGACCCGTACCAAGACCCCGGTCACCCACTCCGAGGCGCGGCTGGCCAGCCACAGCGCCGTCCCGACCAGGTCCGCGGGCTGGCCGGCCCGGCCCAGGGGCACCGAATCGCTGGCCCGGCGCAGCCTGTCGGCAGACCAGGCCTTGGCGATGTCGGTGAGGACCCCGCCGGGCAGGATCGCGTTCACCCGGACCCGCGGGCCGAAGGCGTCGGCCAGGCCGACGGTCAGCGCGTTGAGGCCGGCCTTGGCGCAGGCGTAGACGAGTTCGTCGGGACCGGGCCGCAGCGAGCCGATCGAGCTGATGTTGATGATGCTGCCGCCCCCGGCCCCGGCCATCCGGGTGCCCGCCAGGACCCCGAGCCGGAACGGGCCCTTCAGGTTCACCCCCTGGACCTTGTCGTAGTACTCCTCGGTGACCGAGGCCAGGTCCGGGTAGAGCGGGGACATCCCGGCGTTGTTGACCAGCACGTCGCAGCGCCCGAACTCGCGGTACACCACCTCGATCAGCCGGTCGCAGTCGGCCCAGTGCCCGGCGTGGAACTCCACGCCCACGGCGGTGCGCCCGGTGCTCGCGCTGATCTCGGCGGCGGCGGCCGCGCAGTTGCCGAGCTTGCGGCTGGCGATCACCACGTCGGCGCCGGCCTCGGCGAAGCCGGCCGCGATGGCCCGGCCGATGCCCCGGCTGCCCCCGGTGACCACGGCCACCTGGCCGGCCAGCCCGAACAGGTCGCTGGCGGCGTCTCCCGCCCGGTTCCCGGTCATCGGGCCGCCGTTCCCGGTCATCGGGCCGCCTGCGGCGCGGCGGCCCGTTCCTCGCGGGCGAACAGCCCCGCGTAGCGGATGAGCCGGTCCACCATCGCCGCCCGCGCCCGGGCCTGCGGGCCGCGCCGCCGTGCCACCGAGCCCTCCAGGATGATGGCCAGCTTGAACAGCGCCAGCGCCTGGTAGTACGGCAGCGCGGAAAGGTCGGCGCCGGTGCGGTCGGCGTACCGGGCGGCGAGTTCCGCCCGGGACGGCAACCCGTCGCGGACCTCGATGTCCCAGACGCCGATGGCCGGTTCCTCGCCCGGCTCGGTCCACCGAGCCAGCAGGTGGCCGAGGTCCAGCAGTGGGTCGCCGATGGTCCCGGTGTCCCAGTCGACCACCGCGGCCAGGCGGCGGGCGTCCCGCGGCGACGCCATGACGTTGTACGGGCTGTAGTCCCCGTGCATGAGCGCGGGCCGCTGCCCCGGCGGCCGGCTGGCTTCCAGCCAGCCGGCGAGCCAGTCCAGGCCGGGGATGTCCCGGGTCCGGTAACCGCTGAGCTGGCCGAGCCAGCGGGACACCTGCCGGTCCAGGAAGCCCTCCGGCCGGCCGAGCCCGTCGAGCCCGCGCTCCCGCCACGGCACCGCCGCCAGCTCCGTCAGGGCGTCGACCAGCGCGAAGCCGAGGTCCCTGCGCCCGCGGCGGTTATCGTACGGAGCCGGCAGCACGCCCACCGGGGTGAACCCGTCGACCCGCGCCATGATCAGGAACGGGGTGCCCAGGGGGCCGTCCGGCCCGCCGAGCAGCAGCGGGGCCGGGTGCGGCACGGCCGTGCCCTCCAGCGCGACCAGGATGCGCCACTCGCGGTTCATGTCCGAGGCCCCCGGGGCGTTGACCACGGCCGGCGGCCGGCGCAGCACCCAGACGTGCCCGCCCCGGCGCAGCCAGTACAGCGCGTTGGCCTCCCCGGTGCCCTGGCCCATCCGGGTAGCCCGCAACTGGCCGCCGCGGCCCGGCAGCCGGTCGCCGATCCACTCGTCCAGGGCGGCGACGTCGAAGCCAGGCTGGGAATCCACCGTCGTCGCCTCCCGAGGTCCATGCAGAATCAATATAAAGATCTAACCAATAATGGCGAGCTGAGGCAAGATGCCATCGTGCCAGCACAGTCGGGTCGGCCAGCACAGCCGGGTCGGCCAGCACAGCCGGGTCGGCCAGCGCGGTCGGCGCCGGTCATCGCCCGCCTGGCCGAAACACCCTTGACTAAATAACTAAATCATCTTACTATATGAGGCAGACCTGGTAGGCAGGACGCGGAGGCTCGTCATGACCCGGTTGAACGTGAACGACGCACGGTGCGAGGCACTGTTCGCGTCGGGGCTGCAGCGATCGGATGCCCCGACCCCCGAGGCGCTGGCCGAGGTGATCAGTCGTACCGTACGGCAGTTCGGTATCGCGGGCTGCCTCAGCCGGATGGCCCAGGAGTTCGGCGACCACCCCGAGGCCGCCATGAGCCGGATGCGATGGATCCGGCAGCTCGTCAGCGGGGTATACGCCCCGGCCGCCTCACGGCCCGCGAGGCTCGACGGCTGGCCGCCCGCCCCAGGCTCCGGCCGGCGTGCCGCACGGTCAGTGGCCGGCCGCGCCCACCGCGCCGCCTGACACGTCAGGTTCGAGCCCGCCGTGCTGCCGGGCGGACCCCGGTGCCGATGACAGCATCTGCGCGTCGACGCCGATCTGCCAGCACCAGGCCGACGCCGGCCTGGGCTGGCTGACGGCCGGCCCCGACGCGCTGCCCGCCCCGCTGGTGACATGGTCCGGGTCAGCATCGCCGGCCGTCCGCTGACCGCCACGGCGGCCCTGGTGTGGAACGGCGACCTGCCCCGTCCGCTCCAGCAGATCCTGTTCGACACCGCCGACGGCGCGACCCCGCCAGCACCGGCATCCCTGTCCCGCGCTGGCTGATCACAACCCCGCAGCGGGACCGGCGAGACCTCGCCGTGAAGTCACGGCACCTACTTTCTCAAGGAGGCCTACGATGCCGTCCGCGCCTTATGACCTCGACACGCGGTCAGAAGAGTACGGGTTCGCGAGATGCAGTCCAGCAGGCCCCGCGCATACTGTCGACATGCCCGTCCGACTCCACCACATCGTCGTTGACGCTCACGACCTGCCCGGCCTGGCCCGGTTCTGGACGCAGACGCTCGGCTGGAAGGTCCTGTCCGAGCGCGAGAACGAGATCGTCATCGGGACCGACGAGAACGCCCCCGTCGGCATGTGCTTCATGCCGGTCACCGACACTAAGACGGTCAAGAACCGCGTGCATCTTGACCTCACCAGCAGCGCCGCGGACCGCGATCAGGAGATTGACCGCCTTCTTGCGCTCGGGGCGCGCCGGGTCGACATCGGGCAGACCGGCACTGAGTCCTGGACTGTCCTTGCCGACCCCGAGGGAAACGAGTTCTGCGTAGTGCGCCCGAAGGAAACACTCATCCGTTAAGTCAAGGCTCAGCACTGAGAACCGCAGACAGACCCTGTCCGCGGTCAGATGAGCGCGTTCGAGCCGCACGCCTTTTCTGCGCTTTACTGGTCGAGGGTGCCTGGGAACCAGACAGCCAGCACGTCGTGAAGGCTGTTTCCAGCGTGATGGATGAATGCTCACTTGTATCAGAACAAGTGGCCTAGCAGGTCCACCTCGCCCTCGGGCCAGGCCTGCTGCCCGATCACTTTCACCATCAAAGCGCTGGTATCCGCCGCTCTGGCCAGCCCCAGCGTGGCGTGATCGTGGATCTTCACCCAGGAACAGGGGTTCCCCGCACGCGCCCACCCGTTCCGGGTGTAGAGTCGGCCGTCGTCAGCGAAGAGGATGACAAAGTCCATCCCGCAGGCACGCGCGAGCTCGGTCACTTCCGCGAGCATCCTGCCCGCCAGGCCGCACGACCGCTCGCCCATCGTCACGCACAGATCGACCACGCCAAATGTCCGCACGACATTGCTGCCGACCCGGATCACCCGGAGTTCCACACCCATCTGGGCCGCCAGCGCACCACTCTTCATCGCGAGATAACGGAAATGAGGCGGCAGCTTGAAGTAGCTGCGGCTGGGATATCCAGGGAAGCACGCCTGCAACAGCGCCTGCACCTGCTGCCTCAGGCTCTCGCCGATCTCGGCCTCCGCGACACGGAAAACCGTAGCCTCGCTGCCGCCTCGCTCCTGGCCCACGCCCCGGACTCTATCGCCAGCCGGCTCGCAGCCGACGCCCGGCACTCCTAAGCGGGGCTCATCTCAGCCCGCCAGACCGAAGCGGATTGCCAGGACCTGCACGGCCAGCCGCAACCGATCCCCCGGAAGACCGAAGGCTAAAGCCAGCAAGAACCGTCGGCAAGCTCTCCCGCCAAGCCCCGCATGGACAGCCCGAGACCGCGGTAACTCGCCATCCGCCGCATAAGCCAGTTTGACGACGCCCATCGCGGCATGAGGGCGCATTCTCAGGGCAGGACGGCGATGCATAAATATTCATCAGGCCGGACGGCTGCATGTTGAGCCGACCGCCGGTCTGCTGGCTACCGACATCGCGAAGGTCCTTTTGATAACCGCGCGCATTCCCGCCGTTATGTACTGGAACAGTCTCTTTCATCCGGTTCGTTGGAGGCGCGCAGAACGGGGTGTTCTGCGAAATCGGTCCGGTCAATCTAGGTCCTGGTCATCACCGGGCGTGCCGGCCGGGCGAGAACGTGATCCCGCACCTCGCTGCCGCCGTCCGGCCCGGAGGGTGAGAATGGGCTGGTGGCTTCGCATTCCCTGACGCGAGTGACTCTCGCCGAGCTGGTGGCGACGCTGTCGCTTGTCTCCGACCTCGGAATGGGACGGCCGATGGAGCGGGTCCTGCGCCAGACCGTCATTGCCATGCGGCTGGGGACGGCGGCCGGGATGGAGCAGGCGACCTGCACGTCTGCGTACTACACATCGCTGCTGACATGGGTGGGATGTGGCATCGAAACCAGTGAGGTGGCAGCGCTGTTCGGCGACGAGACCGAGGTGTACGCCGACACGCGCGACGAGGACCTCGGGGGTGTCACCATGGCGACCTTCGTCGCCCGTCATCTCGGTCGCGGTAGGTCAGGTTTCCGCCGGATCGGGATGGTCGGGAAGTTCCTGGCCACGGCGGGCCACTCGGTGCAGCAGGTAATGATGTCGCACTGCCAGGCGGCGAGCGATTTCGCCGAGTGGCTGGAGCTCGGCCCACAGGTGTGCGAGCCGCTGCTGCAGACATTCGAACGGTGGGACGGAAGAGGGGTACCCGGTTCGGCCGGCGCCGCTGCTCTGGCTCCTGCCATCCGCCTGGTGCACCTGGCCGACATCATCGAGGCGTTCCACCACACCGGCGGCGCCGAGGCTGCGCTGCAGGTAGCCCGCGAGCGGCGGGGCACGCAGTTCGATCCGGAGCTCGTCGACTGCTTCTGTGCCCGCCACGGTGAGATCCTCGACGGGCTCGGGAGCATTTCCGCATGGGATGAGGTGATCGCGCTCGACCCGCAGCTGGGCGCGTCATTGAGTGACGACGAGCTCGATCGGGCGCTGGCTGCCTTCGCCGACTTCAGCGACCTCAAATCGCCGCTGCGCGTTGGCCATTCCCGGGGCGTGGCCGAACTGGCCGCTCAGGCCGGCGTGACGCTTGGGCTCCCGGCCGGCCATGTCGTCATGCTGCGCCGGGCGGCGCTGGTGCATGACATCGGCATGATCGGGATTCCCAGCGGGGTCTGGGATGAGCCGGGCGAGTGGAGCATCTCCCAGCGTGAGCGGGCGCGGACCCATCCGTACCTGACCGAACGGATGCTGGTCCGCACGCCGCTGCTGGCCCAGGTCGGGCACTGCGCGTCGCTGCACCACGAGCGGCTCGACGGCACCGGCTACCCGCACGGGTTGCGGGGTGATGCCATCACGCTGCCGGCGCGGATCCTTGGCGCTGCCGACGTCTGCAATGCTCTCCGCCAGCCTCGTCCCCATCGCCCGCCGCTCGAGGCTAGTGACGCCGAGCGGACGATGCGCGACGAGGTGCGCGCCGGGCGGCTCGACGGCGACGCGGTCCAGGCGGTACTCAAAGCCGCGGGCCACCGGCCGCGGCGCCGGGCAGGCCTGCCGTCAGGGCTGACGCCTCGCGAGGCCGAGGTGCTCGTGCGGCTCGGCCAGGGACGGTCCAACCCCCAGATCGCTGCCGAGCTGCATCTCAGCCGCAAAACGGTCTCCTCCCACCTGGAGCACATCTACGCCAAGCTCGGGGTGAAAACCCGGACCGAGGCCGCCCTGTTCGCTATGCGCCACGGTCTTCTAGGAGCGGCAGGCGAACCAGGGACCTGACAAAAAGATCGGGCAGTTACCCGATTCGCTCCCGCCCGCGGACCCGTACAACGGATCCATGACGACGACACCCCATAACCGCAGCGCAGCTACCGCGGTGCCGCAGTTCGCCCTCGCCGGGTCGTTTCTCGAGGGCCTGGCCGCTCAGGACTTCGCCCGGCTCGGTGGCGCGCTGACCGGCGACGTCCGCCTCCGCGCCCTGCTGCCCCCGGGCCTGCGGGAGTGGACCGGAGCCGAGACGATCGCCGATGTGTTCGCGAGCTGGTTCGGCGACACCGAGGACTTCGAGCTCGTCGAGGCCACCCTCGGCGATGTCGGCGGCCGCCTGCAACTGCGCTGGCGGCTGCGGCTGCGGGCCG